>NZ_DEPM01000093.1:11550-35424 GCF_002358775.1 Martelella sp. UBA3392 | reverse complement strand
GACTGCTCGTTGCCGACCGTGACGCGCGGCGAGCGATCGGGATCGGTATGCGGCGCCATGGAATGGGAGATCCAGTGATGCGGATCCTCGTAGACCTCGAGCTCCGTGCCGAAGGGCACCGTGTCGGAAAGACCATGCGCCCGCGTCCGGATCAGTTGCCGCGCGGCATAGGAATAGGGCGTGCCGTGGGTGTCGTCCTCCACCGCATAGGCGCGGATGAAGGGGCGCAGCGACAATGCTATCCAGCGGATGCGGCCGGCAACGGGATAGTTGCGGGTAATGGTCCAGGACGATTGGAACCAGTCATAGAAGGCGATCGCCAGCAGCGGGATGGTGATCAGCAGGATCCAGAACCAGCCCGTGGCAATCGCAATGACGGTGAAAAAGGCGGCGGCGATCGGCACGATGCACCGCATGAGCATATCCAGCATGCAACCTCCCCTTGTAGTAAGCCAGCGTTATCAGACTCTGTACGCTTTTGCCACCGGAACCGAAAGACATTATGACGGCAAATCCGGCGAGAACGACACTCTCCCCCACTACAACAAGTTTTCCAACACAGGATGAACGGCGACGCAATGGCTGTCCGAATTTTCGCCTGACCGGCCACCCTTCCGTTTCGGACGACCGCCTTATATGTAAGACGGTGCGCTCCGCACTGTCGCCAGACCCGTTACCGCAGGAGGGAAACATGCTGCCCGCTATCCGCCGCATCGCCACGGTTACATACGCCGCGCTGCTGCTGCAGACCGCGATCGCCCATGCCGAGGACCGCGAAATCGAAACGCTCCGAAGCCTGATCGACACGCCCGAAAGCGCCGCCGGCCTTGTGTCCGAGAGCTTCGCCAAAGCCGTGCCGACCGAGCAGTTGACGGCCATACTGGAGCAGCTTCACGAACAGGCCGGACCGGTGACCGGCATCACGGAGGATGACGACGGCTACCTTATCCGCGCGGAGGCCGGCGACATACCCGCCGACATCGAACTCGACGCTTCGGGCAAGATCACCGGCCTGTTCTTCCACCCGTTCCAGCCCAGCGGCGGAAGCATGGAGGATACGCTTGCCGATATCGCCGCCCTGCCCGGCACGGTTTCCTATCTGGTGACGGCGGAGGGCGAAACGCTCCACGAGAAAAATGCGGAGACCCCGCTTGCGGTCGGCTCGGCCTTCAAGCTCGGCGTTCTCAAGGTTCTCATGGACGATATCGAGGCCGGCAAGCGCCGGTGGGAGGACGTGGAGGCGCTACGGCCCGAGGACATATCGCTTCCCTCCGGCAGGTTGCAGACCTTCCCGCTAGGCTCTCCCTTCACGCTGCATACGCTGGCGGCGCTGATGATCTCGGAAAGCGACAACACCGCGACCGACATGCTGATGCGCATCCTCGGCCCCGAGCGCGTTGCCGCTGCACTTGGCCTCGATGACGTGCTCACCACCCGCGCCCTCTTTGCCCTGAAGGCCGATCCCGCTCTTGCCGAACGCTACCGAACCGGCACGACTGCGGAGCGGGCGATGCTGCTCGCGGAAATCGCCGATGCGCCCCTCCCTGCCGCCAGAGATGCGAGCGGACCCGCAATCGAAGGGATCGAATGGTATCTTTCGACGGAAACGCTTTGCCGGCTCGCGCACGATGTCAAAGCGGCGGATATCTTCGCCATCAACAAGGGGCCGGTCCGCGGCTGGCAATCCGTGGCCTACAAGGGCGGCAGCGAACCCGGCGTCCTGAACCTGACCGCGGCGCTGACCGGCGAGGACGGTCGCGGCTATTGCATCTCGGTAACGGTCAACAGCGACGATGCAATCGACGAAGCGACCGTAGCGGGGGCATTCGCGGCGCTGGCGTCCCAGCTCGGGGCCTCGCGCTGAAGGCGAGGCCCCGAGCGGATTGCTCAGCCGAATACTCGCCTGGGCTTGAACTGGCCCTCGGCGATCTCGCCGATCGCCACCAGCTTGCCGGCAAGCGAGGCGTAGGCATCCGGTTCCTCCACCGGCGCATGGGCGCCGCGCAGGATGATCGGATTGCCGAGCTTCAGCCGGCGGGCCTGATCCTCGTTCACCGGAACATGCGGAAGGCTGGCAAGCGCTTCCGAGGTATCGACCAGATATTCTTCCAGCGCGGCGAAGCGCTCCTCATCGTCCTCGATCTCCTCAAGCGCGGTGAGCTCCGAAAGCGGCACCAGCATATCCTCGGAAAACGGCGCCACGAAAGGACGGCGCAGTGACGAGATATGGCCGAAGCAGCCGAGATCACGGCCCATGTCGCGGGCAAGCGCGCGCACATAGGTGCCCTTGCCGCATTCCACCTCGAATTCGGCGGTGTTTTCATCCGGGCAGCCGAGCAGCGTCAGGCGGTGGATTTCGACCTCGCGGGTCGGGATATCGACCGTCTCGCCCTCGCGGGCCAGATCATAGGCGCGGTTGCCATCGATCTTGATGGCGGAAAACTGCGGCGGCACCTGTTCGATCACGCCGGTGTATTTTTCGATCAGCGCCTCGATATCAGCCCGCTGCGGGCGGTTGTCGGAGCTCTCGCTGACCTCGCCCTCGAGATCGTCCGTGGTGCGTTCCTCGCCCCAGCTAACGGTGAATTCGTAGATCTTGCGGCCGTCCATCACGTAAGGCACGGTCTTGGTGGCATCGCCCAGCGCGATCGGCAGCATGCCGGAGGCGAGCGGATCGAGCGTGCCGGCGTGGCCGGCCTTCTGGGCCTTGAACAGCCATTTGATCTTGGAGACGGCCTCGGTGGAACCGTAATCGATCGGCTTGTCGAGGATCAGCCAGCCGGAAATCGGACGGCCCTTGGGTTTTCTCTGTCGCGCCATTTTCTTATTCTTTGCCGTCGTCTTCATCGTGATCGAGATCGCGGGCCACTTCCGGCGAATGCAGGAGTTCGTCGATCTTGCGGAAATTCTCGAAGCTTGTGTCGTCGCGGAACCTGAGTTCGGGAATGTTCTTCATCTGCCGGATTTCGCGGGTGATCCGGCCGCGCAGGAACTTGGCATGGTGGTTGAGCGCCTTGACCACCGCGTCGTGATCGGTCTGGCCGAGCGGCGTGACATAGGCGGTCGCGACCTTGAGATCCGGCGACATCCGCACTTCGGAAATGGAAATCACGGTGGTCTCGATCAGCGGGTCGAGAAGATCGCCGCGCTGCAGCACCTTGGTGATGGCGGCGCGCACCTGTTCGCCAACGCGAAGCATGCGCTGGGAGGGCGCCGAGGAGGTAGCTCTCGTCATAAAAGTCCTGGTTCGTTCGTGTTCTTGATCGATCCGGTCTGACGGGGTTCGAACCCGGCCGGACGCCATGGGACGCTCGTTTATCGCTTCGTTGCCGGAAGGTCAATCGGGCGCGCTCAGATGCGAATGCCGCGCGAGCTCTCCACCCGCGCGGCACGACACGTCAAAAACACCGAAAATGGTTACTGAACGCCGTAAATCCGGGCGATATCGTCGAGCATCAGGTCGGCCGCGATCACCCCGCCGGCGGTGTTCCAGATCGCATCGGAAACGCCGTGGACCCTGCCGGCCTTGACGGCGGAGAGCGATTGCCAGAGCGGGTCCGCGAGAACCTCCTCCTCGAGCGCCTTGCCCTCGCCATTGCCGACCTCCCAGGTGAAATAGAAGATCCGGTCGCCATCCATGTCGGGAATGCTCTCCTTGCCGGTGCGGATCGCGAATTCCTCGACATTCTGGTTTTCCGGGCGCTGGAACCCGATATCCTTCAGCAACACGCCGGAAAAGCTGTCGAGCTGGTAGATGCGGATCTGGCCCGGCAGGAAGCGGATGACGGAGACTTCCTCATTCGTCGCGTCGCCGAGTTTTTCCCGGAGATCGGCGACCTTGGCGTCATATTCGGCGATCACTGCCTCGCCCTTGTCGGAAAGGCCGAGCGCCTCGGCATAGAGCTTGAAATTGACCTTCCAGTCGCCGCGCAACTCGCTCGACATCACCGTCGGCGCGATCGCGGAAAGCTGGGGATAGATATCCTCCTGCCGCTGGCGGTTGCCGATGATCAGATCCGGCTGCAACGCCGCGACCAGTTCCAGATTGACCGCGCTTTCGGTCCCGACCGGCTCGGCATCGCCCATCTGCGCCTCGATATGATCCCACCACGGATCGCCCTGCCAGGAATTGACCGCGCCGACCGGGTGAACGCCGAGCGCAAGCAGCGCCTCAGTGCCCTCATTGGTAAGCACCACGATGCGCTCCGGCAGGTCCGGAACGGTGACGGTGCCCATGGCATCGCTCACCTCGCGCGCGGCAAGCGGGGTTGCGAGCAGGATGGCAAGGGCAGCCATTGCTGCCAGTCGTATCGGTCGAACCACTTAAACTCCCTAGTTGAATATTGTACTCATCTTTTTGGTTTTAAAGTTGACCATTTCAATCAGCAATGTCAATCGTCGCTGCGAAAGGGGAACCCGTGCGAAAGACGCTGCTGCTGTTGAGCCTGACATTGCTGATCGCCGCGATTGCAAGCCTGCATCTCGGCGTGCGGCTCTATGGACCGGCGACGGTGTGGACGGCCTTTTCCGGCGGCAATGACACGGCCGACATCATCATCCGCACGCTGCGCCTGCCGCGCACGCTGAACGCGATGGCGACCGGCGCGGCGCTAGCCATCTCCGGCCTGCTAATGCAGGCGACCACCCGCAACCCGCTCGCCGAACCCGGCCTTCTGGGCGTCAATGCCGGCGCCGCCTTCGCGGTCGCCTTCGGCCTGGTGCTGTTCGGCGTGGTCTCGGTCGGCGCGATTGGCCTGCTTGCGGTCTGCGGCGCGCTTGCCGCCACCGCGCTGGTCTTCGGCCTGTCCGCCGCGCTCGGGCCGCAGGCGGGACCAACGGGCATATTGCTGATCGGCGTCACGGTTGCCGCCATGCTCGCCTCGCTCACCCAGCTTGCGCTGCTTCTCGATGAAACCGCGCTTGAAACGCTGCTGTTCTGGCTCTCCGGCGGCTTTGCCGATCGCCCGCTTGCGCTGCTCTGGGTGGGCGTTTTGGCGCTCGCGGTCGCGCTTTCCGGCTGCGCCCTCCTCGGCCCGTCGATCGATGCGCTGCGGCTTGACGACCAGAGTGCGGCCGGCATCGGCGTCGATGTGGCGCGCACCCGTATTGCGGCGCTGGCGCTTGCCGCCCTGCTTTCAGCCGGCGCGGTCGCCATGTCCGGCCCGGTCGCTTTTCTCGGACTGATCGCGCCGCATATTGCCCGCCGGCTTGCGCCCAATCGTCCCGCCTTTATCGGCATGGCCGTGCTCGCCATGCTGACGGGCGCGGTCATCGCGGTGCTGGCCGATATTCTGGCGCGCCTAATCGTCGCCCCGGGCGAGGCGCCGATCGGCGCTGTGCTCGCCTTTGTCGGCGTGCCGTTCCTGATCGCGCTCTTACGCGCGAAGCGGTTTCGGGAGGTCGGCGTATGAACGCCCCTGCCCTCCGCCTGACCGTGCTTACCGCGTTGCTGGCGCTATGCGTGATTGGCGCGACCGGTCTCGGCTCGAGCTTCATCGGCCCGGATCGGGTGATTTCCGCACTCCTCGGCGACGGCGCCCGGATGGACACCGTCATTGTCTGGACCCTGCGCCTGCCGCGGGTGGCGCTGGCGGTGGCGGCGGGCATGGCGCTCGGCCTTGCCGGCGCGATCTTGCAGCGCGCGCTCAGAAACCCGATGGCCGCGCCCTCGATCCTCGGCATCACCGATGGCGCGGCGCTTGGCGTCGTCACCTTCCTGTGGCTGTTTTCGGATGAAGCCAACGTGCTCACCGTCTCGATCCAGTGGCAACCGCTCGCCGCGATCATCGGCGCGCTTGCCTTTGCCGCTCTTGTGGGGCTGCTGACGCTTGCCGATACCCGCCGCCGCGATCCCGTGCGCGTGATCCTCTACGGCATTGCGCTTTCCGCGCTCGCCAAGGCGGCCGTCACGCTGATGATGATCATCGGCCCGGTCTATCGCGCCAGCCAGGCCCTGCAATGGATCACCGGCTCGGTCAGCGCCGCCCACTGGATCGATGTCGGCGTGGTGACGCTCGGCCTTGCGGCGGCGGTGCCCGTCCTGATCTTCATGCGCCTGCCGATGCGCCAGATCGTGCTCGATGCCCAGACGGCGGCGACCACCGGCTTTTCGGTCGACCGCAATCGGATCGCGCTCATGGTGCTTTCGGTTCTGCTGACGGCGCTCGCGATCTCGCAGGTCGGCGCGATCGGCTTTGTCGGGCTGATCGCGCCGCATGCCGCGCGGCTGTTCCATGGCCAGTTCGCCGCCGGTTATCTGGTCGCGACCGCGATGATCGGCGGCATCCTGGTGCTGGTTGCCGATACGCTCGCCCGCACCATCGCCAGTCCGCTGGAACTGCCGGCGGGCGCGGTGACCGCGCTGATCGGCGCGCCGCTTTTCCTCATGCTTATCCTCAGGAGCCAGCGCAGCAATGTCTAAGCCGCTTGCCGAAATGTCCACGCTTTCCGCGCATTATGACGGGTTCACCGCGCTTGATGCGATCGACCTCACGCTGCCGGAGCAGAAGATCATCGCCTTTTGCGGGCCGAACGGCAGCGGCAAATCCACCGCGCTCAAGGTGCTGCGCGCGCTCCATGCGCCAAGCGGCGGCGAGGCGGAGGTGGCGGGTCAGGCGCTTGACGACTGGACGCCGCGCGCGCTGGCCCGCGAGATCGCAATGCTCAGCCAGTCACCCGATGCGCCGGAGGACATGACCGTGTTCGATCTCGCAATGCTCGGTCGCTATTCCCGCCGCAGCCGGTTTTCCGGCCCGTCCGCCGAAGACCGGCGCGCGGTCGAAAACGCGCTCAGGACCACGGGCATGGAGGCGCTTGCAGGGCGCAGCATCGGCCAGCTTTCGGGCGGCCAGGTGCAGCGCGCCTGGATCGCGATGACGCTGGCGCAGGACGCGCCGCGCATCTTCCTCGACGAGCCGACCAACCATCTCGACATCGCCCACGCGCTCGAAATCCTGGATTTGCTGGTGATGCTGAACCGGCGCGAACAACGTAGCTTCGTGATCGTGCTGCACGATCTGAACCATGCGCTGCGCTATGCCGATCATGTCGTGCTGTTCAACGACGGCCGGATCGCCGCGGAAGGCGCGACCCGCGACGTGCTGACCGAAGAACGGATCAGCACGGTATTCGATATCGACTGCCGGATATTGCCGCTGCCGGAAACCGACCTGCCGGTGATCGTGCCGCTTTCGCGGCAATCGGCTTAGTCCGAGGCCGCCTCCGCCGGCGGCAGTTCCACGCCGTAGACATCGGCGAGATCGTCCAGCATTTCCTGCGACGCGAACCAGCCGCCGGCCGTTGCCCATACGCCGTCATCGACCTCGTAAACCCTTCCATCCTTGACCGCCGAGAGCCGCGACCACAGCGGGTCGGACAAGAACTCCTCGGCCATCGCATCGCCCTTGCCGTCGCCGGTGTCATAGGTCAGCCAGAATATCCGGTCGCCATCCATGTCGGGAATGCTCTCGCGACCGACCGCAAGCGACAATCCGTCGGCATCCTGCTGCGGCGGACGGGTGAAGCCGGCATCGGCCAGAACATGACCAAGGAAGCTGCCCTTGAGGTAGAGATAGGTCTGGCCCGGCACGAAGCGCACCACGGACAGGCTCTCGCCGGCATTGTCGCCGAGACCGTCCTTCAGGGCCTCAACCCGGTTCTCATAGTTTGCCAGAGCCGCCTCACCCTCGGTCTCGCGGTTCAGCACATCGGAGACGAAAGCGAAATTATCCTTCCAGGCGCCAAGCCCTTCGATGAACACCGTCGGCGCGATCGCCGAGAGCTGGCCGTAAATCTCCTCGTCGCGCTTGCGGCTGCCGATGATCAGGTCCGGCTCAAGTGCTGCCACCAGTTCGACATTGACGGCGAGCTCGGTCCCGAGCACTTCGGTCCCATCAAGCCTGTCGCCAAGATGCGGATACCACGGATCGCCATACCAGGACTGCGGCGCGCCGACCGGGGTTACGCCGAGCGCCAGCGCGGCCTCGGTCGTCTCGTTGGTCAGCGTGATCACCCTGAGCGGCGCGTCCGGCACCTCCGTCGTACCCATGGCATGGTCGATCACCTGCCCTGCGAACGCGACGCCACCGGTAAGGATTGAGATGGAAAGGACGGCGGATGCGAGAATGCCCGAATGCATGATGACCCCTGCTGGTTACGAACAGGGCGCAATAGTTGAGTGAAATAGTCATCATTGTCAATCGAGGCCGCGCCTCACGCGCGAACCGCGTAGTCGAACCACGCGAAGTCGGCGTGATGCCCGCGACCGCCGGTATCATAGGCCGCCATGCCGACGAAGGCCCCTGTAAAATTATTGCCCTCGCCAACGCCCGCCTCGTCTGAGAGGATCGTCGCATCGAGCACCGGCCCGATATCGCGCCACGCGCCCTCCCCGCTGCGCCAGGAAAACTGCAGCGCCGCCTTGTCGACCGTGACCCGAAGTTCCAGCGGGCCATCCGGCACCGGCTCGGGATCGCAGCCGAAGACGGTTTTGCCAAAGGGAAAATCGCCGAGCGCCGACATGATCCGCAACGCCCTTGTGCCGTCATCCTCGCGGCAGACCGCGAGGAAATGGTGCTGCGCCATGTTGTACCAGCACATCAGCCCAGCGAAGGTCTGGAAGTCGATCGGATCGAAATCGATCTCGGTCGCTGCGGTGTAATGATGCTCTGTCTGGCGGCGGGCGAGCATGGCGTTTTCGAACACATTGCCCGGCGACATCCGGCCGAATATGCGCAAGTGACCCGGACGAGCATCGAGCAAGAACATCCGCTCCGGCTCCGGGCTGCGCAGCCACTGGAAGTCGGTGGGGAGCGGACCGGGTGCGAACCGGGTGCGAACCGCAGGCGCTTCGAACGGCGCGGGCTCAAGCCCTTTCGGCGCGGGGGTGATCAGGCTTGTCGGCGCATGGCCGCCCTCGGCGAGGTAGAGCCAGCCATCATCGCGCCATTCCATTTTCTGGATGCCGGTCTCGCGCCCCATCTGCGAGCGGCGGCGCTCGTTTTCCTCGCCCGGTAGCCCCCGGCGAAAAGCGGCCTTGCCCTCGTCCCATGCCACTTCGACCGGGCGCGAACACAGATGCACCATATAGGTCTCGCCCGCCTGGGTCTCGACGATATCGGCATGGCCGCAGCGCTGCAGCGGCGCGTCCGGCGCATCGAACGTGGTCAGCACGTGGGTATTCGGATGCATCTCGTACGGCCCGAGAAGATCGCGCGAGCGGGCAAGCGTCACCGCATGCTCATAGCCCGTGCCGCCCTCGGCGGTCATCAGATAGTACCATCCATTACGGTAATAGAGATGCGGAGCCTCGGTCAGCTTGCGCTCGGAACCCCGGAAGATATTGTGGATCGGGCCAACGAGCTTTTGCGCCGCGACATCGTATTCCTGCAGCACGATCCCGGCGAACTGGTCGCCATGGCCTTTCTGGCGGTGGTCCCAGAGCATGTTCAGCAGATATTTCCGACCATCCGGCGCGTGAAACAGCGAGGCATCGAAGCCGCTGGCATTGAGATAGACGCGGTCCGACCAAGGCCCTTCCACCGAGGGCGCGGTGGTGAGGTAATTCGGCGCATCCTTGAAGCTGCCGGAAATGCGCTTCACATCGGTGTAGACCAGCCAGAACAGCCCGTCGGCATGGGTGAGGCACGGTGCCCAGATGCCGCCGCTGTCGCAATTGCCGCGCATGTCGAGCAGGCTGGCGTGGTTCAGCGGGCGCGCCGCCAGCCGCCAGTTGGCGAGATCGCGGGAATGGTGAATCTGGACGCCGGGATACCATTCGAATGTGGAGGTCGCGATATAGTAGTCATCGCCGACGCGGCAGATCGATGGATCGGGATTGAAGCCCGGCAATATGGGGTTTCTGATACCGTTATCCGTCATGATGTCCTCCCGAAAGGTTCCTCAACCGCTAGCCGCAAAGGGGCCAGCAAAAACGCTCCCGCTTTGCTTAAATCGTTTCGCAGACAAATGGTATCGTCGCGTGGCCTAAATCCGCCGTTACACCGGACGGTCGACACGGGTTGACGGCGGCGGCCGTTCGCGACAAACCTCGCTGCCACGGGAAATGACGGAGACGACGATGCACGCATGGGAAAAACAAGGGATGGAGAACGTCTTTCCGGGCTTTTCCGATTTCGCCTCGCTGGATGAGATCGGCCCGATCGTGCTCTCCCACGGCGACGGCATTCACGTGGTCGATGTCAACGGCAGACGCTATCTCGATGCCAATTCCGGCCTCTGGAACAATGTCGCCGGCTTCAACCACCAGGGCCTGATCGACGCGCTCTGCGCCCAGGCCCGGCGCTTTCCCGGCTATCATTCCTTCTTCGGCCGGATCGCCGATGTCACGGTCGAACTGTCCAAGCGACTGATCGGCCTGTCGCCGTTCGAAGATGGCAAGGTCTACTACACCAATTCGGGCTCCGAGGCGAACGACACCATGGTCAAGATGCTGTGGATGATCAACCGCGCCAGGGGCGAGTCGGAGCGGCGCAAGATCATCACCCGGCATAACGCCTATCATGGCGTCACCATTGCCACCGCCTCGATGACGGGCAAGCCCTATAATGCCGAATTCGGCCTGCCGCTGCCCGGCTTTCTTCATGCCGATTGCCCGCATTTCTGGCGTTACGGCCTGCCGGGCGAAAGCGAGGAGGACTTCACCCAGCGCATGGCGCGCAACCTCGAAGACCTGATCGAGCGCGAGGGGCCGGAAACCATCGCCGGCATGTTTGCCGAGCCGGTGCAGGGCGCCGGCGGCGTGATCCCGCCCTCGAAGGGCTATTTCCAGGCGATCCGCCCGATCCTGCGCAAATTTGATATTCCGCTGATCGCCGACGAGGTGATCTGCGGCTTCGGGCGGCTTGGCGAGATGTGGGGCAGCGATCACTACGGCATCGAACCGGACGCGATCATCGCGTCGAAGTGCCTGACGGCCGGCTACTATCCGATGGGCGCGGTCATTCTGGGCGAGCAGCTCACGGCGGCATTGATGGAGGCGTCGGACCGTTTCGGCGAGTTCCCCCACGGCTTTACCGCCGCCGGCAGCCCGCTCGGCAGCGCGGTGGCGCTGAAGGCCCTCGACGTGATCGAGAATGAGGGGCTGATCGACAATGTGCGTGCGCTTACCCCGCACTTTCAGGAGCGGCTTGGCCGGTTCGCCGACCACCCTCACGCCGGCGAGGTACGCGGCGTCGGCTTCATGGGTGCAATCGAGATTGTTGCCGACAAGAGCACCAAAGCCGCGTTCGACAGCAAGGTCGGCATCTCCGAAAAGATCGCCAACACGGCGCTTCAAAACGGGCTGATCTGCCGTCCGCTCGGCGCCTCCGTCGTGCTGGCGCCGCCCTTCATCATCACCCGTCAGGAAATGGACGGGATGTTCGATACGCTGGAAAAGACCATCGCGGAGGTGTTTGCCGACGTCCGATCCTAGATCGGCGACGGCTAGGCTTCAGGCCGCGGACTGTTCGGTCTTGCGGTCTTCCTCAATGTTGAGCAGCTTGAAAATATCGGTGCGGCGGCGCACGAGATCGGCAATGGTGTATTTCGCCAGCACCGCGAAGAAGGCGTTGAGTGCCTCGCGGAGCGCGGAATTGAAGCCGCAGCTATCGACCAGCGGGCAATCCGTCTCGGCGCCGACTTCAAAACACTCGGCCATCGCGAAATTTTCTTCCGTCACCCGCACGACATCGAAGAGCGTGATATCGGCGGCAGGCCGGCCGAGACGCACGCCGCCATTACGGCCACGAACGGTATCCATGATGCCGGCCTTGTGCAGCGGCTGGATGATCTTGAACAGGAACAGCTCGGAAACCCCGTAGGCCTTGGCAATCTCCGGCACGCGGCTCAGCTTGCCGTCATTGGCGGCGCAATACATCAGCATCCGAACCGCGTAATTTGTCTGCTTTGTCAGGCGCATGCCGTGCTCCTCTTTAGAATCTTTCCACGTTATAGCGCCTTTGCCTCTTTTGAACAATTCCAAAAGAAGAAATTTTCACTCAAGTCTTCCAGGGCATGGTTGACAGCGATCCGCTATTACCTGATTACGATACTCAAGATATGAGATCACAGGGAGAAGGCAATGACAAGACTTTCAGCGATCACCCGCATTCTGGCGACGGCAGGGGCAGTGGCGTTCGCCGCGCCGACCTTTGCCGCCGACGAGGTCAACATCTATTCCTATCGCCAGCCGGAATTGATCGCGCCGCTCCTGGAGCGCTTCGAGGAGGAAACCGGAATCCAGACGAACGTCCTCTTCCTCGACAAGGGTCTTGTCGAACGCATTCAGGCCGAAGGGGTCAACAGCCCCGTCGACGTCATCCTGACGGTCGACATCGGGCGTCTGACGGAAGCGAAGGAAGGCGGCGTCACCCAGCCGGTCGAAAGCGAACTGATCAATGCCGATATTCCCGAGCAATACCGCGACGACGATGGCGAATGGTTCGCGCTGACCAAACGCGGCCGCGTGGTCTATGCCTCGAAGGATCGCGTTGGCGACATTCCGATCACCTATGAGGAACTGGCCGATCCCAAGTGGAAAGGCGCGATCTGCATCCGCGACGGCCAGCATCCCTATAATATCGCGCTGATCGCCTCGATGATCGCGCACCACGGCGCCGAATATACCGAGGAATGGCTGCGCGGCTTCAAGGCCAATCTGGCGCGCAAGCCGAACGGCAATGACCGCGGTCAGGCCAAGGCCATCATGTCGGGAGAATGCGATATCGCGCTCGGCAACACCTATTATGTCGGCCTGATGATGACCAATGACAAGGAGCCGGAGCAGAAGGACTGGGCGGCGGCCATCACCGTGCTGTTCCCCAATGCGGATGATCGCGGCACGCATGTCAACATTTCCGGCATGGCCATGGCCAAGAACGCACCCCATCCGGACACCGCGCTGAAGCTGATGGAATTCCTCGCCTCGCCCGAGGCCCAGGAAATCTATGCAGAGCAGGTTTTCGAATATCCCGTTCTGCCAGGCGCCGAGGCCTCCGAGATCGTGCAATCCTTCGGCGAAATCAATCCCGATACGCTGCCGCTTTCCGAGGTGGCCGCCCACCGCAAGGAAGCTTCGGAACTGGTCGACAAGGTAAGATTCAACGACGGTCCCTGATTGTCAGGGGTCCCTCGCGAAAACGAACGGCGGCAATTTGCCGCCGTTTTGGTATCATGTGTTCAGAAAAATCAGACGAGAAGCTCGTCCCTGTCAATTCAGGATGCCGTTTGCGGTCCCGAGAATGGAAATCGATGGCAGCAACTGGGAAATCACGCGGTTCCAGTTGGTGATCGGCTGGCTGGCGACGAAGACGATATCGTTCGGCCGCAACTGCAGTTCCGTCGCCAGAAGCAGGTTGGCGGTGTTCTGCGCATCAAGCGACCATGCGGTGATTTCCATCGGGCCAGCGGTCTGCAGAGGATTCTTCCGTAGAAGGTATATCCGGCGCGGATTGCCGGTGACCGGCGAAATCCCGCCCTGTTCGAACATCGCGTCCGCAAGGCTCGCATAGCGATCGAACGGCAACGGCCAACGGCCCTGGGTTTTCACTTCACCGAAGACATAGACATAGTCGCGATCGACGGCGTCCATGCTCACCCTGGTCTTGAAGATATCGCGCTGCTCTTCCAGCACGTCGCGCTGGAATCGTGCCAGATCGAGCTCCTGCCGGAGATAGCCCTCGGCAAGTTCCACGGAATATTCGCTGTCCACGAAAACACGGTCGCCGGTCTGCAGCAGCACTTTCGGGATGTCGTTCTTGGCGAACAGTTTCGTAGCCGAGATCTGGTAGGCCTCACCGTCACGATAGAGCCGCACCGTGGCATAGCTCGGATCGACCGTCTGGACGCCCCCCGCCTCAGTGATCGCCTCGTCGAGATAGAGCGGCGTCAACGTAATCGGCACCAGTTGAGGGTCGCCGACATCTCCGCCCACGGATACGCGCTGCGAGTTGAATTCCGAAATCTCCAGATTGAAGGTCGGATCGATCTGGCTTGCGACGAGCTTCTGGAACAGCGCGGACTGCGCTTCCTGGAGCGTCATGCCCGCGATGTTGACGCGCCCCACGGTCGGGATCGCAATCGCGCCGTCATCCTGCACCGTGTAGCCCTGCCTCGCGTTCTGCGCCGCGAGCAGGCCGTTGATCTCGTTTAGCGCCGAGTCAGCGTTCGGCGTCGCCAGAAGCACCACATCGCCAACCCCGATACGGTAGGATTTCGGTTGCTGGAGCGGCGGCAACTTGGTCGCGACCGGGCCGGGTTGCGCCTGCGGCTTGTAGGCGGAGATCCGCGGAACGGCAGAGCCCTGAAGGGTCGCCGTCTGATCGAACACGGGAGGCAGCGACAAGGGCCTGTAAGGCGTAAGAGCGTTGGCAAGCAGCACGTTCTCGCTCGTGACCGGCACAACTTTCACGGACGAGCTCTGGCCCACGACCGGGCGCACTTCCGACACATTGTAAATGGCGCTGCAACTGGAAAGCAGCACGGTCAGACAAATGGTTGTTACGGCACGCACCTAGAAATTCTCCGAATTGCCTTGTTTTTGCTCTGGCATTCGAGCCTTCTGAACACATGCACCTGGAAACGCACTTTTACGCTTACGGGATACGCGCGAACAGTTGAGAATGGATTAAAACAGACCTACCTCAAGAAGCATTTAAATAATTTAATGCCCGAACAGCTTCCAAACGGACTGCAGGCATTCCGTTAAATATCGCATTCCAAATTTATGCGATGACTTTAATACGCAAAACGTAAAGTGAGTCCATAGCGGGCCTCATCCTGAGCGAGCATTGTTCCGACTCCGTGCAGACCTGTTGCATTTGTAACATAGGCATCCGCGCTGAACGGTGTGTTTGGAAGGGCGTAACGCGCGCCACCCGCCCACACCGGATCGCCGCCGTCCAGAACCGCCGTAACCTCGCCGATCAGCGTCAGATCCCGCAGAGGACGCACGGTCACGCCGCCGCCGATGGCTTTCAGGCGTTCATCGCCATAGGCCGCGAATTTCGGCTCGACAGCCACGGAGACGGTATCCGAAAGATCAAGGTTCGCCGGCAGCGAGGCGTAAATTATACCTGTCGTCGGCTTGTTGAAGTCGCGCCCGGCAAGAACCTGCCCCGCCAGCGAAAACAGGTCGCCATAGTTCTGGTCCATGAGCCGCAATTTGCCGCCGACCATATAGGCCCATTCATCCCCCCATGGGCTGACCGCGTCTCCCGCCATACCGCCGCCCGGATATTGCGAGAAGATCGCGTCAAGCTGCAGGTCCTGGTCCGGGCTGAAGCCGAGATGGACATCCATGAAATCCCGGCTGCCGATGCCGGCCTCCGCCAGGATACGATGAGGGGTGAGCGTATTGGCGCTGGTCAGCGTCAGCCCGTCGAACTGGCGCGCCTGTTCGAGCTGGGTGACCGGGCTCAGCATATCCACGCGATAGCTGTCGAAATAGACATCCCGGGTCGCAACCCCGACCCACGGCGTGTAGCTCAGCCTGATGCCGTAGGCGATCTCGTCATTGCCGGGAAACGCCAGAATACTGGTCGCCGGCGTCTGCCCCCAGCCATTGGTCGCGAAAATATCAACGGCCGCCTTGGGCGTCACCGCAAGCTTGACGCCTGCCATCCACACCGGCGTGATCTCGAACCCGCCGGAGCTCGAAAGAGCATTGCCATCCGTGCCGTAGGGCAGCATGACGGTGGCATAGGACTGAAGGCCGGTAATGGGCTGCCAGGTGAGCCCCGCGCCGACATAAGGGATCGTGCCGTAATAGGGCACGCCGTTGACGCTCTCCGGCAGAAACGAAACGCCGGGGGTCAGGTGAAACCTCAGACTGTCGGTAACCGTCAGGCTCATCGGCAATTGCAGGCTGCCTGCCATCTCCCAATTGCCGTTCGCTTCGTTGCCGTAAAGATCGCCGGACAGATACAGCGTTTCAAGCGACCCGGAAGCGGCGATCGAAAGACCATAGCTTTCGACGAGACCGAGCTTCAAACCGCCGCCGCCGGCAAGAAAAGTGAGATTCTCGGCGCATGCCGACGTCCCGCAAAGCGGCGGATCGTCGAACGCATGGCCGAAGGCGCTGACCTGAAGCCAGTCGGCAACGGCCCAATCGCCGCGCAAGGTATAGACCTCGGTGCCTGTCCCTGAGCCCGCAGTCGTCTGATCGGAGCCGACTTGCAGATAGACCGCGCCGCGGGGCAGGAGATAGCCGGTCTCGAAGCTCGAATAGTTGGAAGCCATCATCTCGATCGGGGTCTGATCGAGGAACAGGGCGCCCGGCCCTTCCAGCAACTGCGCCGATGCCGGCTCTACGCCGGCGCACAGGCCAGCGGCAGCCGAAAGGCAAAGTCCCGTGATATAAGCGGTCAGGTTGGTCATACTATCTGTCAACCGCCAGGTCCCGGCCGAAAATGTCTCTGAAATCGCCGAAACCATAGATCATCGCCATGCTGTTCACAAGCGCCCGAAAGGTCTTCATTCATTGCCAGCACCATCCGGACGCCGCAATACCAGCAGCACAACGACTTGTTTATAACAATTACAATCGGATGTTAACGTTAACTTATAGTTGGTGCGCAGCCATAAACACGGCCAGCAAAGGCCTCTTTGGCGAGAAAACGACAAGATGGAGAAATGGTACGGTTGGGTGGAGTTGAACCACCGACCTCAGGTGCCACAAACCTGCGCTCTAACCAACTGAGCTACAACCGCACAAGGTGACGCTTGATGGGCGACGCTTGAAGGGCGACGCGTGATGCATCGCGGCCCGTTTAAAATGCCTGAACCGAATTTGCAAGCCCCAACATCTCTTCCCGAGAAGATTTGAGACGCCGAGCTTCCGCACATTAACCGTGGAGCGTGAAAAACCGCACCGCATTCTGGACCGTATTGGCATTTATCATTAAAAAAGCATTAAAAGGCCAAGCGCCAGGCCGACAACGCGAACCGGACAGCCGTTCATGAGCAACCCGCCCTTCATCGCCTTTGCATCGCACCCTGCCCTGCGCCAGCGATTCCTGGAAGCGCGGCCGATGCTCGTGCTCGATGCGCCGGACGGCGCGATCATCTGGGCCAATGAAGCAGGCGCCAGGCTTTTCGGCTATTCCGGGGTAGATGCGACGATCGGCGCGGGCCCGAGCGATCCGATTCTTCGCCGTCAATTCGCCGCCGCCGCCGGCAGGCTTACCGGGCCGGGCGACAGCGAGAGCCTTACGATTCACCTGACGCAACGATTCAGGCGGGTGACGAGAAAGGCGACGGCGAGCCTGTTCATCCTCGCCAACCATCGGTATTTCCTGCTGGAATGCGAATCCGACGTAAGGGATGACGCAAGCCTCGTGCGCGGATCGCAACATCTGGCGCTCGTGAACGGCGACGGGCAGATCACGCTCCGCTCTGACGATTTCGCGGCCACAGGTCTTGGCGAGGCCGATACTGCCGACATCGTCGAGAGCCTTTCGCGACGGGCCGACAGCTATATCGAGCGGCTGGTCACCAATGAAGCCGGGATCTGGCCGGTGGCGCTGGGGCGGCTTTCCAGCACACCCGACCTTTTCCTGCTCGCCGTCTCGCCGGACCTTTCGGCGGAGATCAGGCCGCATATACGCCCAGAACGCGGCGAAGCGCCTGTGCCACAAAGACCGGCGCGCGACGTCATCGCCGCGATTGACGAAAGCTTCGGCGCGTTGATGGAGGAAAGCCCGGCGGAGTCCGCTGCACCCATCCTGGAGCCTGCTGACCCGGCAATTCAGCCCGCCGCTCCGGTGATAAGGAAGCAGCCCGAGCTTGTGGCGGCCGAGGAGACGCGGACCCCGGAACCGGAAGCCGTAGAAGGGCCGCTTCCGCGCCGCTTCGTCTGGCGCACGGATATCTATGGGCGGATCACCGAGGTCTCGAGCGAGCTGGTGGAAGCCGTCGGCGAGGAAACCGGCGCGATCACCGGTCTCACCTTCGCCGAGGTCGAATCGCGGCTCGGCGTCAAGGGCGCTGGCGCGATCGGCGACCTGCTGCAAACGACGGAAACCTGGTCCGGCCGCAGCGTCGAATGGCCGCTCGGCAACACCAATATGCTCGTGCCGGTCGATCTCGCCGCCCTGCCCACCTTTACCCGGGAGCGCCGTTTCGACGGTTTTCGCGGCTTTGGTCTCGTCAGGCTCGGCGAGCAGCGGGAAGCGCCGCGCCCTGCACGTATTCCGGAGGCCCGACAGACCACAAGCGCGAAGACACTGACGGATGACGAGCGGCACGCGCTGGATGAGATCGCAAGCCAGTTGCGCTCCGCGGCCCCTGCCGAAGAGTTGCGCCCTGAGGCCCCCGCCGAAGACATACAGCCGCCAGCGCCGGAGCGCGAGCCCCGCGGCCGGGTGATCCGCCGCACCACCGCGTCCGCCGAAAAACCCGAAGCCACAGCGGACACCTCCGAATTCGATCGCAGCGAGAACCCGATCGTGATCCAGGCGGGAGAGCGCATTCTTCACGTCAATCCCGCCTTTCTGGCGGTGTCCGGCTATGGCTCGCTCGAGGCGGTGATCGCCGCCGGCGGCACTGATGCCTTTGTCGAGCGCGGCAGCGACGACCGCCTGTTCCTGCGCACCGCCAATGGCGACAGGCTTCCGGTATCCTTCCACATGCAGGCGATCGCCTGGAATAATGGCCGTGCGCTGGCCCTGACATTGCGACCGGCGCAGGATTCCGACACGCTCGCAACGCCCTTGGTCGGCGCCGCGCCGAAGCCGGCGGAGGCGCCCGCCCCCAGCGCCGACAAGGACGCCGAGGTTGCGGAACTCTCCTCGATCCTCGACACCGCAACCGACGGCATAGTGATCCTGGACGGGAAACGGCAACTGCGCTCGCTCTCCGCCTCCGCCGCCGCGCTGTTTGCCACCGACACGGCCGAGATTGCGGGCAAGCCAGTGGATATCCTGTTTGCCGAGGAAAGCCACGGCGACATCCACAGGCACCTCGACCGCCTCGCCCAGCGGCCGGTCGGCGAGATCGCCACCGAGGGGCTGGAGGTGATCGGCCGCGAGTCCGGCGGCGGCCTGATCCCGCTCTATGTGACGCTCGGCCCGCTGCCGCAATCGGACGGCATCTGCATGGCGCTGCGCGACATCACCGCGCTGAAGCGCCGCGAGGACGATCTGCGGGCGGCCCGACGCGAGGCGCGGCAGGCCGAGGATGACCGCGATGCCTTCATCTCGGCGTTGCGCTATGAGGTGCGCCAGCCGATCGATGCGATTGTTTCGCTTTCCGAAACGCTTGATCACCAACCGTTTGGCGCGATCGGCGATCAGCGCTATCACCGCATCGCCCGCGAAATCACGCTCAAGGGCCGTCATGCCCGCGGCGTGATCGGCAGGCTTCTGGGTGAGCCGGAGCCCGAACCCGAGATCGCTCCGCCCCCGGCCGAACCTGAAATCACCCCCCGAAAGGATGAGGCGGCGCGCATCAATGACGCCATTGCCGAGGCCGTGAGCATGGTCCAGCCGCGCGCCAATGGACGCCGGATCATCATCCGCGCCGCCCTTTCGCCGAGCGTCGGCAACGCGCCGGGTTCCGCGGAAACACTCAGGCAGATCGCCCAGGAACTGCTGATGGGCGCGGTTCAGTTCACCCCGGCGGGCGGCCAGGTCGTGGTATCGACGGCGCTGACGGCGGACGGGGCGACGGTGCTGCGGTTTCGCGACAATGGCATCGCGCCCTCGCGCCGGCGCGTCGGCAATGGCGGCGCACGGTCCGAACAGGGCGGCGCGGAAAACACCCATCTGGAAAAGGCCCGCAGGCTTGCCGAAAGTCTCGGCGCGCGCCTTGAGGTTCAGGCGGTTCCGAATGAAGGCATGCTGGTCGAGGTGTTCCTGCCCGAGCGGCAGACAAGGCCGCTGCATTATTGAGCGCGCGACTCGTATTGCCCGGAGCGGCGTGAGATCGTAAGAATGGTCATCCGCAACGGCTCGGCTGAAGGCCGCACCCCATGTCCGCAACAGAGATCAACACCCCTACGCGCATATTCCGGCGGATTGCGCCAGCGCCGCTCACGCTTGCGGCGGGCGCGATTGCGGCGCTGATGCTGCTGCCGCTCGCAGCGATTGTCTGGCTTGCCTTCACATCCGATCTTTCGTCGCTCGCCCATCTGGCGACGACGGTGCTGCCGAGCGCCGCGCGGCGCACCTTCTGGCTGTTGCTGCTGAACGGCCTGATCACCGGTGTGGTCGGGGTGATGACGGCATGGCTGGTGGTGTCGTTCGATTTCCCCTTCCGCCGCCTGCTCTCGTCTCTCCTGGTTCTGCCGCTCGCCATGCCGATCTATCTCGCCGCCTATGCCTTCGGCGAATTCCTCGATTTCACCGGGCCGGTGCAGACGCTTTACCGCGCGCTGTTCGGCTTCCAGAGCGCGCGCGATTATTATTTCCCCGATATCCGCTCGCTGGGCGGCGCGGTGCTGGTGATGTCGGCCGTGCTCTATCCTTACGTCTACCTGACCGCCCGCGCGGTTTTCGCCATGCAGGGGCGCAATGCGGCGGAGGTGGCGCGAACCCTTGGCGCGGGGCGATGGCGGGTGTTGCGGCGGGTGCAGTTTCCGATGGCGCGGCCGGCCATCATCGTCGGCGTGACTCTGGTGCTGATGGAAAGCCTGAACGATATCGGCGCGGTGCAATATCTCGGCGTCAACACGCTGACCTTCTCGATCTACGAGACCTGGCTGAACCGGGGCGATCTCGGCGGCGCGGCACAGCTTTCGGCGATCATGCTGGTCTTCGTGCTCGGGCTGATCCTGCTCGAGCGGCTGGCGCGGCGCAACCAGCGCTACGCGACTTCGCGCGCCAGCGGCGAGGCCGCCCGCCAGCGCCTCACCGGCGCTAAGGCCGCGCTCGCGACCCTTTCATGCACCATTCCGGTTGTCATCGGCTTTCTGGTGCCGGCGCTGGTGCTCCTCGATTTCGCGCTGAAACGGCTAGACGATTTTGCGTCCGCCCGCCTGCTGGAAGCGCTGATGACCAGCATCACCGTATCCGGCCTTGCCGCGATCGTGGCCGTCATCTTCGGCCTGACCCTCGCCTATGCCGTCAGAAGCTATGCTTCGCCCAGAACCCGCAGCCTCGCCCGCCTCGCCTCGCTCGGCTATGCCATTCCCGGCACGGTGCTGGCGATCGGCGTGCTGATCCCCCTTGCCGGCCTCGATAACTGGACCGACGGGTTGATGCGATCCTCCTTCGGCATCTCCACGGGGCTGGTGCTTTCAGGCAGCGGCTTTGCGATCGTCTATGCCTGCACCGCGCGATTTCTGGCGATGGCCGAGGGTAGCGTGGATTCCGGCTTCCAGAAGCTCTCGCCCAATCTCGACATGGCCGCCCGCACGCTCGGCCGAACGCCGTTGAAGGCGCTGTTTTCCGTGCTGCTGCCCAATATGCGCCCGGCACTGTTGACCGCGGCGCTGCTCGTGTTCATCGAAACGCTGAAGGAGCTTTCGGCCACGATCCTGCTGCGCCCCTTCAACTTCAACACGCTTGCAACCCTCGTCTATGAGGATGCGTCGCGCGCCGAGGTCGAAAGCGCCTCGGTGCCCGCCATCATCATCATTCTGGCGGGCTTGATCCCGGTGCTGCTGGTGTCGCGGTCGATGGACAGGCGGGGCTGACGCGCCCGCCGCCCGTTACCCGATCTTCGGCGCCAGCGAGCCGTCGGCGTAGCGCTTGGCCATATCCGCCATCGGGATCGCCTTGATCTTGTCGGCGTGGCCGGCGGTGCCGAAGGCCTCGAAGCGCTCGACGCAGAGCTTGGTCATCGCCTCCATGGCGGGCTTGAGATATTTACGGGGGTCGAATTCGGATGGGTTTTCGGCAAACACCTTGCGGATCGCGCCGGTCATGGCCATGCGGTTGTCGGTGTCAATGTTGACCTTGCGGACGCCGTGCTTGATGCCGCGCTGGATCTCCTCGACCGGCACGCCCCAGGTCGGCTTCATCTCGCCGCCATACTTGTTGATGATCTCCTGCAGCTCTTCCGGCACGGAGGAGGAACCGTGCATGACCAGATGGGTGCCCGGCAGGCGGCGGTGGATTTCCTCGATCACATTCATCGCCAGCACGTCGCCATCCGGCTTGCGGGTAAACTTGTAGGCGCCGTGGCTGGTGCCCATGGCAACCGCCAGCGCATCCACCTGGGTTTCCTTGACGAACTGCACGGCCTGATCCGGATCGGTCAGCAACTGGTCATGCTCCAGCTTGCCCTCGAAACCGTGGCCATCCTCCTTCTCGCCCTCGCCGGTTTCCAGCGAGCCGAGAATGCCGATCTCGCCTTCGACGGATGCGCCGGCCCAGTGGGCAAAATCCGACACGCGCTTGGTGATGCCCGCATTATATTCGTAATCCGCCGGGGTCTTGCCATCGGCCTTCAGCGAACCATCCATCATCACCGAGGTGAAGCCGTATTTGATCGCGGTCATGCAGGTGGCTTCGTTGTTGCCATGGTCCTGATGCATGACCAGCGGAATGTCGGGGTAAAGCTCCGACAGGCCCTCGATCAGCTTGGCAAGCACCAGGTCGTTGGCATAGGAGCGCGCGCCCCTGCTTGCCTGGATGATCAGCGGCGAGGAGGTTTTCTTCGCCGCGGCCATGATCGCAAGGCCCTGTTCCATATTGTTGATGTTGAAGGCCGGAACGCCGTAGCCGTATTCGGCCGCGTGGTCGAGCAACTGCCGCAAGGTAATCATGGGCATCGCCAAGTCTCCTGTGATTGCGCGCCGCCTCTGCCGGCGGCTCATCAAATGTTCCTTAGCCGCCCGAGTATGGCAGCTTTGTATTTTGATGATAGGAGTTGCGAAGAAAATAACAATACTATTTTACAAACAACACATTAAATGTTATTTTAATCGTTATAAAATGTGATATCTATCACAAACAAGGGTGTTACATCAAAAACACCACAACATTGGACATGGAGAGGCCGGTGAAAGCCGATGAAAGACGGGCGGCGATGATGGCGCTGCTGATGGAAAAGGGCACGGCGAGCGTCGATGAGCTGAGTCTCCGATTCCATGTTTCGAAGATGACGGTGCACCGCGATCTCGATGAGCTCGAGGCTTCCGGACAGCTCCGCAAGGTGCGCGGCGGGGCGTCCGTCCAGTCATCGGCCATGTTTCAGGCCGATTTCCGCTATCGCCAGAAGATGGCGGCAAGCGAAAAGGCGCGGATCGCGGCAAGCGCCGCGGCGCTGGTGGAGCCCGGCATGACGCTGATGATCGACGATTCGTCGACGGCGGCGAACCTGACCGAACACCTCACCCACCGCCTGCCGCTGACTGTGATTTCAAACAATCTGAGTGTTATATCGCAGCTTGCCGGCATTGCCGGGATCGAACTGATGGCGCTTGGCGGCCAGTACAGCCGCAAGTTCAACGGCTTTTTCGGCCTGCTGACGGAGGATGCGCTGCGGGGGCTGCGCGCCGATATCGGCTTCATCTCGGCTTCCGCGATCTATGAGGGCGCGGCCTTCCACCAGGATCCGGAAGTGGTGCAGACCAAAAGGCTGATCGTGAAGGGCGCCGAACGTCGCGTGCTGCTCGCCGACCACACCAAGTTCGGCCGGCCCGGACTGCACTTCCTGACCGGGCTCGAGACCTTCACCGCCGTGTTCACCGGATCGGAGTTGGCCGAGGAGCATCGCAACGTCTTGCAGGAAAAAGGCGTCGCTCTGCATTGCGTTGAGGCATAATATCGGTATTCAACAGACCACACCATCAACCCCAGTTGTGGAGCGCTTATGAACGCGCGCGAAACCATCACACTCTACGAGGCGATAGGCGGCGCTGATGCCGTTGAACGGCTCGTGCGCCGCTTCTACGAATTGATGGATACCCTGCCGGAGGCCGCCCGCTGC
>NZ_DEPM01000093.1:2965-11274 GCF_002358775.1 Martelella sp. UBA3392 | reverse complement strand
CCGCTTCTACGAATTGATGGATCCCCTGCCGGAGGCCGCCCGCTGCCGCGCTATTCATCCCGCCGATCTTTCGGGCTCGGAAGCGAAATTCCGCGACTACATGACCGGTTATCTCGGCGGCCCGCCGGTCTATGTGGAAAAGCACGGTCATCCCCGCCTCAGGATGCGCCACATGCCGGCGCCGATCGGGCCGGAGGAGCGCGATGAGTGGCTGCTGTGCTTCCGCCGCGCGCTGGAAGAGACCGTGCCCGATATCCGGTTGCGCGCCGTGATCATGCCGCCGATCGAAAAACTCGCCTATCACATGCAAAACAGGAGTTGAGGATGGCAGGCCTTGCGCTTTCATCACGCATATTGCTTTTCTGCGGAGGCCTTACGGGTGCCGCCGGCATCATGCTCGCCGCCGCCGCCTATCACGGCGACAGCGCCGTGCTGCAATCGGCGGCGCTGGTCTGCCTCGCCAATGGCCCGGCGCTGCTGGCGCTCGCGGTATTGGCAATGCGCACAGCCGTCGCAACCGCGGCAGGGCTCGCGATCGCGCTCGGAACGCTATTGTTCGCAGGCGATATCGCAGCGCTTTCCTACATGGGCTCCGGCCTTTTCCGCATGGCCGCTCCGGTCGGCGGGACCGCGATCATCGCCGGCTGGCTGATGGCCGCGCTCGCCGCGCTGCTGCCGGCGAGCCGGGACTGACTACCCCTCCTGGCCATCCGGTATGCGGCCGAAGCGCAGCAGATTGCCGTGCGGATCGGAGACATAGAATTCCTTCATGCCCCATTCGCGCTCGGTGAAGCCCATCGGATGGAGGATGTCACGCTTTTCGTATTCGGCATAAAGCGCGTCGATGCCGCCGCCGCGAATATAGACCGAGGTCCGTTCGCAAAGCGTCTTGTCGTCGGTCAGCCAGAAATGCAGCTCAAGCCCGGGACGACGGAGGATGAGATAGGTGTCATCCTCGTGCACCACTTCCGACAATCCGAGCTTTTCGGTGTAGAACGCCTTGGTCTCGGCAAGATCGACCGATGGCAGAACGGGCAGGACCTCGATTTCCGCCGGATCGCTCATCACGCGCCCTCGACCGTATTGAAGCCTTCGAAGACCGGCGGGCCGATATATTCCGCCTTGCGTTCGCCGGCATTCTTATGGGCATCGCGAAACTGCTCGGATTTTGTCCAGTTGGTGAACGCCTCCTCGCTCTCCCACATCGTGTGCGAGGCATAGAGCGTGTAGCCGTCATCGGCGAAGTGCTTGCCCTTCAGGAGATGGAAGGAGATGAAGCCGGCGAGTTCGGCAAGGCGCGAATCGCGCCCCTTCCAGATGGCCTCGAACGCCTCCTCGGAACCGGTCGCGACCTTGAAGCGATTCATTGCGATATACATTGACTTACCTCTGCTGTCTTATTCTGAACCCGGCGATGCCAGTCCGCCACGTGTATCACCTCACCGGCGCCGTATATACCAACGCGACGTCGGTGCTGTGGAAAGGGGAGAATGGCGGCCCCGGCGCGCATCGGCCCGTACCGGCTCGCAACATTACCGGCCGCGTCAGCGCGGTGCAGGCCGATCAGGCGGACCCCATCGATATCACAGATCATCCGTTGCCGCGCTCGTTCATGCTGTGAAGCGCGCGCTCCAGCGAGGATTTCGAGCCGTTGCGGAGCGGGATGAACGCCTTGTTGAACTTCTTGCAGCCGGATTTGACGCGCACGCAGGCGTCATGACTGATACAGTCGATCGGGCAGAACACGCAGTCGACGGAGGGCAGCACCCGGTCGATCCGCGAAACCGCCTCGCGCAGGCCGCCATCGTGATGGATCAGTTCGGCGCCGAAGCCGTCGGCCACCGCGCGCAGATGGGCGACCTGACAGTCGCGCCCGCCGACATAGAGAAAACTCCGTCCGGCAAGTCCCTCCGGCGCGTCCGCGACACGCGTCACGTCATCGGATTTCTGTTCGGACCGCGCGGCCTTGCGCCGGTTCTTCTTCGCCATGAATGCCTCCTCGATACGGGGAATTTCGCATTGTCGCGGCGAGCATATAAAACATGATAAAAAAGGTAAAGTTTAAATATGATAATTCTACTCATGTTTTTATCCTGCCCCGGTTTTGCGGATTACAAATCGGCAATCCTGCCCGACGGCGCTTTCAAAGTCGCCATGGCCGCGTTACAACACGACGCAAAATCGGAGGGATTCCATGCTTGAGAAAATCGAAAGCCTGCCGGACAACATGATCGGCTTCACGATCCACAAGGCGCTGAGCGCCAATGACTACCAGAATGTCCTGCTGCCGGCGCTCGAAACCCAGAGCACCAAGGGCGGCGGGCTGCGCCTGCTCCTGGTGACCGGCGCGGATTTCGCCGGCTCGGATGTCGGCACCGCGATGGGCGGCCAGCCTTTCCGCCGTTCCGAACCGCTGGAGTTCAAGAGCATCGCGATCGTCAGCGCCAACAAGGGCTTTACCCAGGCGGTGCAGATGTTCGGCATGCTGTTCCATGCGGACGTGAAGGTGTTCGCCCCTGACAACCAGAACGAGGCCATCTCCTGGCTGGCGACCTGACCGCGCCGGCAAAACCTACCGGCAGTAGCGATAACCGCTGTTGCGCTTTATCACGTCGAGATGCATGTGGTCCTGATGGGTTGCATCGCTGCCTGGCGAAAGCACCGTCGTGAAATAGAGGCAGGCGGCGGCGCTGACGGTGCGCTGGAAGGCGCCTGTGACGCTGCCATCCTTCATGCGCGGCAGCATTTCCACTGAGGTGCCGTCGGAAAATGTCAGCGATCGAATATCGATGGCATTGCCCTTGGCATGTTCGGAAATCTTGGCGCCGTCCACATTGTTGCGGCTGCGGCAGACATAGGTTGACGCCTGCTCCACCTCGGTCAGCCGCGCATCCGGGGACAGCGCGATCTTCGCCGTCGGCTCGACATAGGTTTTGGCCCATGTGGCAAGCGCAAGCGCGGTCTCGCAGCGCATCGTGCCTTCCGGCGAAAGCGCCACCCCTTCCATAACCTTTGTCACCTTCAGCGGCCGCGCCATGCCACAAGCCCCCTCCCCGTCGATCGGCTCCAGCACTTCGTATTCCGCGCCGAGCGCGGTGAGCGCCGCCGTGCAGCGGAGAAATTCGCCATTGTCTTCCTCCGGCGGCTTCGGATCGGGCGGCGGCGGGTTCTCCGCTCGTTCCTCGGGCACGGGCGGATCGTCCGGGAGATCGTCCTCGACCCTCTCGACCTCCTCGGCGGCCTCGTCTTCCGCGGGAGTGGGCTCCGCCGTCTCCGTCGTTTCTTCCGTTGCCGGCGTTGGTGCAGCCTCCGCTTCCGCGGCGGCGGCACTATCCGGGCGCTGCTCCGGCACCGGCGGATTGTCGGGAAGGTCGAGCGCCATCAGGCACAATGCCATCGCCGGAATGAGAGCGACGGTCAGGGGTTTCCTGGGAATGGCCACGGGTTGTCCTCGGTTGATGTTGCCATGGGACAACGTGCAGTGGTGATGGACGGTTCCGCTCAAGCGGACGGAACAAACGAAAACCCGGCGGGATGAACCGCCGGGCTTCCAGTAATTTCAAGGCTTTGGCTATTCGATCGCCTTGACGATATCCTCGGTCATCTTCTTGGCGTCGCCCAGCAGCATCATCGTGCCATCCTTGTAGAACAGCTCATTGTCGATGCCGGCATAGCCGGAGCCGAGCGAGCGCTTGACGAACAGGCAGGTCTTGGCCTTGTCGACATCGAGGATCGGCATGCCGTAGATCGGCGAGGCCTTGTCGTCGCGCGCCGCCGGGTTGGTCACGTCATTGGCGCCGATGACATAGGCGACGTCAGCCTGGGCGAATTCGGAGTTGATATCCTCCAGTTCGAACACCTCGTCATAGGGCACATTGGCCTCGGCCAAGAGCACGTTCATGTGGCCCGGCATGCGGCCC
The DNA here is from genome assembly GCF_002358775.1 of Martelella sp. UBA3392. Classification (NCBI taxonomy): domain Bacteria; kingdom Pseudomonadati; phylum Pseudomonadota; class Alphaproteobacteria; order Hyphomicrobiales; family Aurantimonadaceae; genus Martelella; species Martelella sp. UBA3392. The sequence continues at coordinate 7,354 of NZ_DEPM01000093.1, read as the reverse complement.
GCGACCGGGTGAATGGCGTATTTCACCTCGACGCCCTTTTCCTTGAGCTTGTCGGCAAGCTCGCGCAGCGCGTGCTGGGCCTGGGCGACCGCCATGCCGTAACCCGGCACGATGATGACCCTGGAGGCATTCTCCATCAGGAAGGCCGCATCGTCGGCCGAACCGGTCTTGACCGTACGGTCGATATCGGAAGCCCCGGCGGCGGCAGCGCTATCGCCGCCAAAGCCGCCGAGAATGACCGAGATGAACGAGCGGTTCATGCCCTTGCACATGATGTAGGACAGGATCGCGCCCGACGAGCCGACCAGCGCACCGGTAACGATCAGCGCCATGTTGCCGAGCGTGAAGCCGATGCCGGCAGCCGCCCAGCCCGAATAGGAGTTCAGCATCGAGACCACGACCGGCATGTCGGCTCCGCCGATCGGCACGATCAGCAGCACGCCAAGCCCCAGCGCCAGAATGACGATCAGCCAAAAGTGGATCGGATTGGCCGTTGCCGAAAGCGACACGATGAACAGCACCAGACCGGCCAGAAGCGCGATGTTGATGATGTGGCGCGCCGGCAGCATGATCGGCTTGCCGGACATGCGCCCATCGAGCTTCAGGAAGGCGATGATCGAGCCGGTAAAGGTGATCGCACCGATCGCGGCACCGATCGAAAGCTCGATCAGGGCGCGCAGATGAATATCATCCGGCGTGCCGATACCGAAGCTTTCCGGCGAGTAAAGCGCCGCGCCCGCCACCAGCACGGCGGCAAGACCGACGAGCGAGTGGAAGCCGGCGACGAGCTGCGGCATCGCGGTCATCGGGATCGTGCGGGCGATATAGGCGCCGATGCCGCCGCCGATGGCAAGCGCCAGCACGATCAGGATCAGCGCCGGGAAATCCGGCTTGGCAAGCAACAGCGTGGTGACGATCGCGATCCCCATACCGACCATGCCGTAAAGGTTGCCCTTGCGGCTGGTGGAGGGGTGCGACAGGCCGCGCAGCGCCAGAATGAACAGCACGGCGGAGACGAGAAACAGCAAGGCTGCAAGATTGACAGACATCGTCTATGGCCTCACTTCTCTTTTTTCTTGTACATCGCCAGCATGCGCTGGGTGACGAGGAAGCCGCCGAAAATATTGATCGCGACCAGGATCAGGGCGACAAAGCCCATGCCGGTGGCGATGCCGCTTGCCGAAAGGGCAACCGAGAGAAGCGCGCCGACGACGATCACCGAGGAGATCGCGTTGGTGACCGCCATCAGCGGCGTATGCAACGCCGGCGTCACCGACCACACAACGTAGTAGCCGACGAAAATTGCGAGCACGAAGATCGCGAGCTGGAATACGAAGGGATCGATGACCCCGCCGGTCGCGCCATGGGCGAGCGCTGCGAGCGAGCCGTCCTCGAGATTGCCGAGCGCGCTCTTGGCGTGCTCCAGCGACATCATCGCCTGGTCGATCGAGCTATGAACATCATCTAGCGGCATCAGGCTTCTCCCCCGGCGGGCTGACCGCCAAATTTCGGATGAACGAGCGCGCCCTCATGCGTCAGCAGCGTGGCGGCGACGAGTTCGTCTTCCCGGTTGATTTTCAGATCGCCGGTCTCCTTGTCGACCAGCGTTTCGAAGAAGGTCAGCAGGTTCTTGGCGTAAAGCGCCGAGGCGCTGGCGGCGATCCGGCCCGGCAGGTTTTCGTAGCCGATGACGTTGACGCCCTCGACCTCGGTCACCGCGCCGGCGACCGCGCCTTCGACATTGCCGCCGCGCTCGACCGCGAGGTCGACGGCGACCGATCCGAGCTTCATCGCCGAAAGCATCTGGCGGCTGACGAGCCGGGGCGCGGGGCGACCGGGGATCAGCGCGGTGGTGATGACGATATCCTGCTTGGCGATGTGGGAGGCCACGAGCTCGGCCTGCTTGGCCTGATATTCCTTCGACATTTCCTTGGCGTAACCGCCGGCGGTCTCGGCCGCCTTGAACTCGTCATCCTCGACCGCGATGAATTTCGCGCCGAGCGAGGCGACCTGTTCCTTGGCGGCGGGACGCACATCGGTGGCCGAAACCACGGCGCCGAGACGGCGCGCGGTCGCGATCGCCTGGAGGCCGGCAACGCCCGCGCCCATCACGAACACGCGCGCGGCCGGCACGGTGCCCGCCGCCGTCATCATCATCGGCATGGCGCGGTCGAACACCGCCGCCGCCTCGATCACGGCCTGATAGCCGGCAAGGTTTGCCTGCGAGGACAGAATGTCCATCGACTGCGCGCGGGTGATGCGCGGCATCAGCTCCATCGCGAAGGCGGAAATCCCCTTCCCGGCCATGGCCGACAGCGCGTCCTCATGGCCGTAGGGGTCCATGGTCGCGATCACAATCGCGCCGCTCTTGTAGCCGGAAAATTCCTGCTCGCCGGGGCGGCGGACGCGGAAGATGACATCGGCATTGGCCGCCGTTTCGGGGCCGGCAATTTCGGCGCCCGCGGCGCGGAACGCCTCGTCATCCATGCGGGATTTGAGGCCAGCGCCGCTTTCGACGACAACATCGAAGCCGAGGCCCTTCAGTTTCTTGACCGTGTCAGGAGAAGCGGCAACGCGCGTTTCCGCGTCCGCCGTCTCCTTCGGTACGAATAGTGTCTTGTTCAAGACATGCTCCCAGATTGAAGTCGGAACGGACGGCAGCCGTCAGCGGCGCGCCGGCTTGCCGGTACGCCCTGTTCCGCAGAAAATCGATTTTCTTCCAAGGCTTTCAGCGCAGGATAACGTAGCCAAGCACGCTGATGACGATGAAGATGATCAGACTGCCGATGAAACCGAAAGGCCCAAGCAGACCCGCCGCCATGGCAACCATCAGCGCCACCAGATGGATCGTGCCGTATTTCGCGCCATTGACGAACATCTTGTAGGTTTTGGTGTGTTCCGAAAAATCCGCCTCGTCTGCGGGCTGGGACATTTCGACATTCTGCATAGACTTCCCTCCTTTGCGGCGTCACCGCGCTCGCCGCCATCTCCGGCCGGCCAAACTCCCTCGGGGCTCCCGATTATCATACCTTGTTTCACGCTTTCAACAACGCCATCGGAAAACTCCGCCCATTCAATCGATTATTGATGAGGACAATTGACAGCATTTATTTAGGTTGATATCAACTTATATCATTAGACGATCGACCTGCGCGGTCGCGATGGCACGGGGGGCCGGATTTTGATGCGCACTATTCCCTATCGCTGGATCATGGTTGCCGCGGGCGCGGTGATCGGCTGCCTCGCCATCGGCGCGATCTTCTCGCTGCCGGTCTTCCTGAGGCCGATGGCGGATGCGACCGGCTGGTCGACCACCGGTATCTCCACGGCCATGACCATCGGCTTCATCACGTCGGCGCTTGCGAGCATGATCATGGGATCGCTGTCGGACCGGATCGGCCCGCGCCCCGTGGTTCTCGCCGGTAGCGTGGCGATGGTCGCGGCCCTCCTCCTCGGCAGCGTCAGCCCCAGCCTGCTGGCGTTTCAAATGAGCTTCGGCCTGGTATCCGGCCTTGCGATCGCGGCGTTGATGGCGCCGATGATGTCGTCCATCGTCGGCTGGTCCGATACCCACCGCTCGCTCGCCGTGTCTCTGGTTTCGGTCGGCTTCGGCGTCGCGCCAATGACGATGTCGCCACTCGCCGCCTTTCTGGTCGAGGGGTATGACTGGCGCACCGCGATGCAGATCATCGCGATCGTGGTAGCCGTGCTGATGCTGCCCGCCGCGATGCTGATCCGCCGCCCGCCGCAGGTCGAGGCAAGCCAGCCCGGCATGGCCGGCGCGGAACCGGAGATCACGGTGGCGGAAGCGATCCGTTCTCCGCAATTCATCGTGCTTTGCCTCACCAATTTCTTCTGCTGCGCCACCCATGCCGGCCCGATCTTCCACACCGTCAGCTATGCCGTGACCTGCGGCATTCCGCTGATGGCGGCGGTTTCGATCTATTCGATCGAGGGCCTGGCGGGGCTTGGCGGTCGCGTCGCCTTCGGCATTCTCGGCGATCGGCTGGGGGCCAAGCGGGTGCTGGTCGCCGGCCTTCTCGCCCAGGCCTTCGGCGCGCTCGCCTATGCCTTCGTGCGCGAACTTGCCGGCTTCTACGCCGTCGCGGCGCTTTTCGGCTTCATCTATGCCGGCGTGATGCCGCTCTACGCGGTGCTGGCGCGCGAGAACTTCCCGCAGCGGATGATGGGCACCGTCATTGGCGGCACCGGGCTCGCCGGCGGCCTCGGCATGGCGCTCGGCCCGCTCGCCGGCGGGCTGATCTACGATGCCTTCGCGACCTACACCTGGATGTATGTCGGCGCCTGGGGCATGGGCATCGGCGCCACCCTGATGGCGCTCACCTTCCGCTCCCGCGCAGGCCGCGGCACGGCCGCGCTGCAGCCGGC
>NZ_DEPM01000093.1:0-2575 GCF_002358775.1 Martelella sp. UBA3392 | reverse complement strand
TACAACGCCGCACCGATTTTCAGCCTGAAACTTCCAAAACCGCGCGTTTTTCAGCCCGTATTGTACCAAAGGCATGTTGCGTGGCCTTGACAACTTCCATTAAGGAGGACGGACGGTTTGGAGGCCCCAATGAGACCACTAATAATAATAAGCCGTACGATCGACAGGCTGAACGAATTCATCGGACATTCCGTGTCCTGGCTCCTTCTGGTAGCGATCCTGGTCAGCGCCGGCAATGCGGTCAGCCGCAAGCTGTTTTCGCTGTCCTCGAATGCCATGCTGGAGCTGCAATGGTACCTTTACGGCGCCGTGTTCATGCTGGCGACCGCCTACGCGCTCCTGAAGAACGAGCATATCCGCATCGACATCCTTTCGGGGTCGTGGTCCCGGCGGACCCGCGACTGGATCGATCTCGTGCTGCACATCATCTTCCTGGTGCCGTTCGCGGCCATGATGGTTTATCTCAGCTGGCCATGGTTCCTGCGCTCGTTCCTTTCCGGCGAGCACTCGACCAATGCCGGCGGGCTGATCCTGTGGCCGGCGAAATCCTTCATCCTCATCGGCTTTATCCTGCTTCTGCTGCAGGCCTTTTCTGAGATCATCAAACGGGCGGCCGCGCTTTCCGGTCATCTGAAAGAAGACGAAGAACTCTATGCCGACGCCGGCAATGCCGCCCATATGATGACTGAGGACCAGCCGCATGATTGATCTCGTCGCGCACAATCTCGCGCCCGTCATGTTCGTTTCCGTGATGGCGATGCTGCTTCTCGGCTATCCGGTCGCCTTCACGCTCGCCGCCGGCGGGCTGATCTTCTTCGTGCTGGGCGTCGAGTTCTCCTCGATCTCGCCGGAAATCAACCTGTTCTGGCCGCTGCTGCAATCCCATCCCGATCGTTTCTTCGGCGGAATCATGTCGAACGAGACGCTGCTGGCGGTGCCGTTCTTCACCTTCATGGGCATCATCCTCGAACGCTCGCGCATGGCCGAGGATCTGCTCGACACGATCGGTCAGTTGTTCGGCCCGATCCGCGGCGGGGTTGCCTATGCCGTGGTTCTGGTCGGCGCGCTGCTGGGCGCCACCACCGGCGTGGTCGCGGCCTCCGTCATGGCGATGGGGCTGATCTCGCTGCCGGTGATGCTGCGCTACAGCTATGACCGCTCGTTCGCCACCGGCACGATCGCCGCCTCGGGAACGCTCGCACAGATCGTGCCGCCATCGCTGGTGCTGATCGTGATGGCCGACCAGCTCGGCCGCTCGGTCGGCGACATGTATATCGGCGCGCTCTATCCCTCGCTGATGGTCATCGCGGCCTACTGCCTCTACGTGTTCATCACGACGCTGATCCGCCCGAAGGCGGCGCCGGCCATGCCGGTGGAAGCCCGCACGCTCGGCAATGGCGTCACCTCGCTGTTCGTGATGATTGCGATCGCGGCGGCGCTCTACTTCCTCGGTTATCACGTTTTGTTCACGGCGCTTGAAGAGGCCTGGCGGTTCGTGGCGGCGCTGTTCTTCGGCGTGATCGTGATCTATCTCGCCGCACTTGCCAACGACCGCTTCAAGCTCAACATCCTGTCGCGGCTTTCCCAGCAGGTCATCATCGTGATGGTGCCGCCGCTGGCGCTGATCTTCCTGGTGCTCGGCACGATCTTCCTCGGCATTGCCACGCCGACGGAAGGCGGCGCCATGGGCGCCACCGGCGCGCTGGCTCTTGCGATCGCCAAGGGTCGCCTCGATTTCACGGCGCTGAAGGCAGCCCTCGACAGCACCACCAAGCTTTCCGCCTTCGTGATGATGATCCTGATGGGCGCGCGCGTCTTCAGCCTCACCTTCTACGGCATCAATGGCAATGTCTGGATCGAGGAGCTGCTGACCGGCCTGCCGGGCGGGGAATACGGCTTCCTGATCGTGGTCACGATCATCGTGTTCATCCTCGGCTGCTTCCTCGATTTCTTCGAGATCGCCTTCATCATGGTGCCGCTCCTGGTGGCGCCGGCCCAGGCGCTCGGCATCGACCTGATCTGGTTCGGCATCATTCTCGGCCTCAACCTGCAGACCTCGTTCCTGACCCCGCCTTTCGGCTTCTCGCTGTTCTATCTGCGCTCGGTGACGCCGGCCGGCGAGTGGCAGGACAAGGCGACGGGAAGGATGATGCGGGGCGTCAGAACGCTGGAGATCTACAAGGGGATCGTGCCCTACATCATCATCCAGTTCCTGGCGATCCTGGCGGTGATCTTCTTCCCGAAACTGGTCACCCATTATCAGGATGACGTCGTCCGGGTCGATCCGGACACGATCCAGATTGAAATGCCATCCTTCGGCGAAGGCGGCGACAATTTCGGCTTCGACAGCGGCTTCGGCGGCGAAAACAGCGATCCGTTCGCACTGCCCGATTTCGGCAGCGGCGACCAGCCCGCGGACGGCGGCTCTGGTGACTTCAACCTCGATGATCCGCCCGAGCTGAATTTCAATTGATCGATATGACAAACGCCGGAAGTAAAAAGCCCGGCGTTTGTTTTTTCGTACAACCCATCAGCAAACAATCTCCCCCTTGAGGGCAGGGGAATCGCGTATGGC
>NZ_DEPM01000228.1:9695-9912 GCF_002358775.1 Martelella sp. UBA3392 | reverse complement strand
GGCGGGAATAAGCGGTCTTGCGCTTCAGGCTTCATGCGCATCAGGGTTTTTCGCGGGAGGGGCGGCGCTGGCGCTGGGGCTGCGGAAGGTGGTTCGCCATGTGGTTTACGACTCAGGAGCCGATTTCGACTGTTTTGCGGGCGTTTTCGCGATGGCGTGCGGCGCGGCATTTTGCCGGTTTCGCACAGGTCCCGGACGGCGATCGCAAAAAAATCAG
>NZ_DEPM01000228.1:9231-9391 GCF_002358775.1 Martelella sp. UBA3392 | reverse complement strand
GGACGGCGATCGCAAAAAAATCAGAAATGCGTGACAAGCTGCTTGACACTTTCAGGCGACCCCCTTAAACAGCCGCTCACGCCGACAGACGAAGCGCTTCGAAAACAAGCGGTTCGAAACTGAAACGGCGCAAAGCGCGGGTGTAGCTCAGCTGGTTAGA
>NZ_DEPM01000228.1:0-8881 GCF_002358775.1 Martelella sp. UBA3392 | reverse complement strand
GGTCGCGGGTTCGAGCCCCGTCACTCGCGCCATTCTTCTTCTCCTAGGATGGTCCGAAATCTGCGTTTGAAGCGCGGCTTGTTCTGATAGCCTTGCTATCGCGCGATTCTTCCTTTCGGACCTCGTTGCGCGTTTCGCGCTTCTTTCCATAATAGATGACAACCGCAACAATTTGCCGCAGCCTTTGCCTGCCGGGCCCGCCGCTTATCATGGCGGGCGGTTGAAACTTTGTTGCAGCGCGACGAAAAGGGTTTGAATGTCTTGCGCGAGCGCGCCGGCTGCGCTAGTCACGACCCCGACATCTATCAATTTTCGGTCTCGCGGTTTATCCTGCGGGTGCGCTGACCCGGGCGCCTCAAAACGGCAAGGGTGTTTTATATGGCTGAAGTCCTCAGTTCCTATATTCCGATCGTCATCTTTATCGCTATCTGTCTCATCATCGGGCTGGCCCTGATGGTCGCGCCCTTCGCGCTGGCCTTCAAGGCGCCCGATGCGGAAAAGCTGTCCGCCTACGAGTGCGGCTTCAATGCTTTCGACGATGCGCGCATGAAGTTCGACATCCGCTTCTATCTCGTGGCAATCCTGTTCATCATCTTCGATCTCGAGGTCGCTTTCCTGTTTCCCTGGGCGGCATCCTTCGGCGATATCGGCTGGTTCGGTTTCTGGTCGATGATGGTGTTCCTGGCCGTGCTGACCATCGGCTTCGTCTATGAATGGAAGAAAGGAGCGCTCGAATGGGAGTGAGCCAAAACGAGACGCTCGTCGCGCCCGTGCCGCGGGGCGTCGTCGATCCGATGACCAACAAGCCGGTCGGCGCGGATGACCGATTCTTCGGCGAGATCAACAACGAGCTCGCCGACAAGGGCTTTCTGGTCACCTCCTCGGCGCAGCTCATCACCTGGGCGCGCACCGGTTCGCTGATGTGGATGCAGTTCGGCCTCGCCTGCTGCGCCGTCGAGATGATGCAGATGTCGATGCCGCGCTATGACTGCGAGCGCTTCGGCTTCGCCCCGCGCGCCTCGCCGCGCCAGTCCGACGTGATGATCGTCGCCGGCACGCTGACCAACAAGATGGCGCCCGCGCTGCGCAAGGTCTACGACCAGATGCCCGAGCCGCGCTACGTCATCTCCATGGGCTCCTGCGCCAATGGCGGCGGCTATTATCATTATTCCTATTCCGTCGTGCGCGGCTGCGACCGTGTCGTCCCGGTCGATATCTACGTGCCGGGCTGTCCGCCCACCGCCGAGGCGCTGCTCTACGGCGTGCTTCTTCTGCAGAAGAAGATCCGGCGCACCGGAACGATCGAGCGATAGGGGCCGAGATGAGCGAAGTCTTGAACGAACTGGGCGCCCATATCCGCGAAGCAAGCGAGGGCATTGTCGATATCGTGATTGCGCATGAAGAGCTCACCGTGATCACCACGCCGGAGGCGATCGTCGATGTCGCCAAGTTCCTGCGCGATGACGGTCAGTGCGCCTTTGTCTGCATCATCGATGTCTGCGGCGTCGACTGGCCGACGCGCGAAAAGCGTTTCGACGTGGTCTATCACCTGCTGTCGCCGACTCAGAACGTGCGCGTGCGCATCAAGCTCGAAGTCGGCGAGGATGAGGTCGTGCCTTCGATCACGCCGATCTTCCCCGGCGCCGACTGGTTCGAGCGCGAGACCTGGGACATGTACGGCATTCCCTTCAGCGGCCATCCGGACCTGCGCCGGATCCTCACCGATTACGGTTTCGAGGGCCATCCGCTGCGCAAGGATTTCCCGACCACCGGTTTCGTCGAGCTTCGCTATGACGAGGAAGCCAAGCGCGTGATCTACGAACCCGTCGAACTCCGCCAGGAATTCCGCAGCTTCGATTTCCTGTCGCCCTGGGAAGGGCCGGAATATGTGCTGCCCGGCGATGAAAAGGCAAACGGCTGAGCCGAAACCCAATTCCATGAGCGCGGAGCGCCTTGACCATGACTGAACATAATGTCCGCAACTTCACGATCAACTTCGGGCCGGAACACCCTTCCGCCCATGGTGTGTTGCGACTGGTGCTGGAGCTTGACGGCGAGATTGTCGAGCGCGTCGACCCGCATATCGGCCTGCTTCACCGCGGAACCGAAAAGCTGATCGAGACCAAGACCTATCTTCAGGCCGTGCCCTATTTCGACCGGCTCGACTATGTCGCGCCGATGAACCAGGAGCATGCCTTCGCGCTCGCCGTGGAAAAGCTGCTGGAGGTCGAGATCCCGATTCGCGGCCAGCTTATTCGCGTGCTGTTTTCGGAAATCGGACGCGTTCTGAACCATCTCCTCAACTGCACCACCGCCGCCATGGACGTCGGCGCGCTGACCCCGCCGCTCTGGGGCTTCGAGGAGCGCGAAAAGTTGATGGTCTTTTATGAGCGGGCCTGCGGCGCGCGCATGCATGCGGCCTATTTCCGGCCCGGCGGCGTACATCAGGATCTGCCGCCCGAACTGGTCGAGGATATCGGCAAGTGGTGCGAGCAGTTCCCGGCACGGCTCAACGATATCGAGGCGCTTTTGGCGGGCAACCGCATTTTCAAGCAGCGCAATGTCGATATCGGCAATGTCACGCTGGAAGACGCGTTCGCATGGGGCTTTTCCGGCCCGATGGTGCGCGGCTCGGGCGCGGCCTGGGATTTGCGGCGCGCGCAGCCCTATGAATGCTACAGCGACATGGATTTCGATGTCGTCATCGGCAAGAACGGCGATTGCTACGACCGCTGGGTGGTCCGCATCAACGAGATGCGCGAATCGGTCAAGATCATGAAGCAGTGCGTCGAGCGGTTGCTCGGCGATGCCAAGACCGGTCCGTTCAACTCGATGGACGGCAAGGTCGTGCCGCCGAAGCGCGCGCAGATGAAGCGCTCGATGGAAGCGCTGATCCACCACTTCAAGCTTTATACCGAGGGCTATCACGTGCCCGAGGGCGAGGTTTACGCGGCGGTTGAAGCGCCCAAGGGCGAATTCGGCGTTTATCTCGTCTCCGACGGCACCAACAAGCCTTATCGCTGCAAGATCCGCGCGCCGGGCTTTGCCCATCTTTCGGCCATGGACTTCATGTCCAAGGGCCACCAGCTTGCGGACGTCACCGCCATTATCGGTACGCTCGATATCGTGTTCGGCGAGGTGGACCGGTGACACTTGCGGGCGTAAAGAGTGCAGAATTCGTTTCCGACTGTCCCGCGCCGGTTGAAGGCCGGCGGCATGGCATGGGATATGCGGAAGCCGTGATGACAACCTCCGAAGAGGTGTAAGAAAGCATGTCCGTTCGTCGATTAGCCGATGAGAATGTCCAGCCCGCAGCCTTTGCGTTTTCAGACGAGAACGCGGCCTGGGCCGAAGCCACGATCCGGAAATATCCGGAAGGCCGCCAGCAGTCCGCCGTGATCCCGCTTCTGATGCGGGCGCAGGACCAGGAGGGCTGGGTCACCCGCGCCGCGATCGAAAAGGTCGCCGACATGCTGGCCATGCCGCTGATCCGTGTTCTGGAAGTGGCGACGTTCTACACCCAGTTCCAGTTGAAGCCGGTCGGCACCAATGCGCATATCCAGGTCTGCGGCACCACGCCTTGCATGCTGCGCGGCGCTGGCGATCTGATCAATGTCTGCAAGAAGAAGATCAATGCCGCTCCGTTCGAGACCAATGCGGATGGCACGATGTCGTGGGAAGAGGTGGAATGCCTCGGTGCCTGCGCCAACGCGCCGATGGTGATGATCTTCAAGGACGTCTATGAAGACCTGACGCCCGAGCGGATGGAAGAGATCATCGATGCCTTCGAGGCCGGTCGCGGTTCCGAGATCAAGCCGGGCCCGCAGATCGACCGCTGGCTTTCGGCGCCGGAAGGCGGCTTCACCTCGCTGACCGAGGAAGGCGAGGGCGCGCTCGAATCCGACGATACCGACGCCACCGACGAGGGCGCGGGTTCCAGGGAAGCGATCGACGGCGCCAAGGGCGATCGCCCGCCGGCCGTCGACCAGAAGCCTGAAGACGCAGACGATCTGACGCTGATGTCCGGCGTCGGTCCGAAGATTGCCGGTCTGCTGCATGATATCGGCATCTACAAATTCGATCAGATTGCCGCCTGGACGCCAGGCCAGTGCGCCTGGGTGAATGATTCGCTGAAGCTCGGCGGTCGCATCGAGCGCGACGAATGGGTGCGCCAGGCCGGCGTTCTGGCCAAGGGCGGCATCGAGGAATACGAAAAAGTATTCGGCAGAACAGCGCGGTAGGAGTGAAGCATGTTAAAGGATAAAGATCGCATCTTCACCAATCTTTACGGCCATCGGGACAAGTCCCTGAAGGGCGCGATGTCGCGCGGGCTGTGGGATAATACCAGGGGCATCATCGACAAGGGCCGCGACTGGATCATTCAGGAAATGAAGGATTCGGGACTGCGCGGCCGCGGCGGCGCGGGCTTCCCGACCGGTCTCAAATGGTCGTTCATGCCCAAGGATGACCGTCCGCATTATCTCGTTGTGAATGCCGACGAATCCGAGCCCGGCACCTGCAAGGACCGCGAAATCCTGCGCAACGACCCGCATCACCTGGTCGAGGGTTGCCTGATCGCCGGCTGCGCCATGGGCGCGCATACCGCCTATATCTATGTACGCGGCGAGTTCATCCGCGAGCGCGAGGCGCTGCAGGCGGCGATCGACGAGTGCTATGACGCCGGGCTTCTCGGCAAGGGCAACAAGTGCGGCTGGGACATGGACATCATCGTCCACCACGGCGCCGGCGCTTACATCTGCGGCGAGGAAACGGCGCTTCTGGAAAGCCTGGAAGGCAAGAAGGGCCAGCCGCGCCTGAAGCCGCCATTCCCGGCAAACATGGGTCTCTATGGCCTGCCGACGACGGTCAACAACGTCGAATCGATCGCCGTTGCGCCGACCATTCTGCGCCGTGGCGCGAGCTGGTTCTCCTCCTTTGGTCGCCCGAACAATGTCGGCACCAAGCTGTTCATGGTTTCCGGCCATGTGGAGCGGCCCTGCGTGGTCGAGGAATCTATGGGCATTACTTTCCGCGAGCTGATTGAAAAGCATTGCGGCGGCATTCGCGGCGGCTGGGACAATCTGCTGGCGGTCATCCCCGGCGGCGCGTCCTGCCCGGTGGTCAAGGCCGAGGACATGATTGACGTCCAGCTCGACTTTGACGGTCTGCGCGAGGTCAAGTCCTCCTTCGGGACCGGCGGCGCGATCGTGATGGACAAGTCGACCGATATCATCAAGGCGATCGCGCGTCTCTCGGCCTTCTTCAAGCATGAAAGCTGCGGCCAGTGCACGCCGTGCCGCGAGGGCACCGGCTGGATGTGGCGGGTGATGGAGCGCATGGTGACCGGCAACGCGCAGAAGCGCGAGATCGACATGCTGTTCGAGGTCACCAAGCAGGTGGAAGGCCACACGATCTGCGCGCTTGGCGATGCGGCGGCGTGGCCGATCCAGGGCCTGATCCGCAATTTCCGTCCGGAAATCGAAAAGCGGATCGACCAGTACACGGCCAACGCCACCTCGCATGGCGCGGTGATGGAAGCGGCGGAGTAGACCGATGAAATTTCACGACCAGGTCGACCAGATCGATGCCACCAAGAGCTGCCTGGCGGGCTCGGTCTTTGATGACGTCGATCTGTCCGGTTCGAAGTTTCACAACGTGAACATGTCGGGCTGGAAGGTGAGCAACGCCAATTTTTCCGGCATGGTGGTCACGGACGCAAACCTCTCCGGCATGACGGTGACGGATGCCAATCTCTCGGGTGTCTCGATCAGCGAATGCCGGTTGCACGGCATGACGATCGACGGCATCGATGTCGGCGCAATGCTCGCGCTGTGGAAAGAACACAAGGCTTGAGGCAGAGCCCCCAGCGGGCGGACGCAATCGAGAATGGAATGCCGGCGGTCTCTTTCTGACCATCGGCGAAGCGGGAAAAACGGATATGGTAAATCTGATTGTAGACGGCAAGGAAATCGAGGTTCCCGACCATTACACGCTGCTGCAGGCGGCGGAGGCGGCGGGCGCTGAAATCCCGCGCTTCTGCTTTCACGAGCGGCTGTCGATTGCCGGCAACTGCCGCATGTGCCTCATTCAGGTAAAGGGTGGACCGCCGAAGCCGGCCGCTTCCTGCGCCATGGGCGTCAAGGACGTGCGCGGCGGACCGGACGGCTCGCTGCCCGAAATCTATACCAAGACGCCGATGGTCAAGAAGGCGCGCGAAGGGGTGATGGAGTTCCTGCTCATCAACCATCCGCTCGATTGCCCGATCTGCGACCAGGGCGGCGAATGCGACCTGCAGGACCAGGCGATGGCCTTCGGCATCGACAGTTCGCGCTACCGCGAGGACAAACGCGCCGTCGAGGACAAATATATCGGCCCGCTGGTGAAGACCGTGATGAACCGCTGCATCCACTGCACGCGCTGCGTCCGCTTCACCACGGAAGTCGCCGGCATTTCCGAACTCGGCCTGATCGGCCGCGGCGAGGATGCCGAGATCACCACCTATCTTGAGCGTGCGATGACCTCGGAGCTTCAGGGCAATGTGGTCGACCTCTGCCCGGTCGGCGCGCTGACCTCCAAACCCTTCGCCTTCACCGCGCGTCCGTGGGAGCTGAACAAGACCGAATCGATCGACGTGATGGATGCCGTCGGTTCGGCGATCCGCGTCGATACCCGTGGCCGCGAAGTGATGCGCATCTTGCCGCGCGTCAACGAGCAGGTGAACGAGGAGTGGATCTCCGACAAGACCCGGTTCATCTGGGACGGTCTGCGCACCCAGCGCATCGACAAGCCCTATATCCGCCAGGGCGGCCGGCTTCAGCCCGCAAGCTGGGCCGATGCCTTCGCCGCGATCAAGGCCAAGGTCGATGGCGTCAAGGGCGAGAAGATCGGCGCGATTGCCGGCGATCTGGCCACCGTTGAGGAAATGTATGCGCTGAAGGGCCTGATGGCCTCGCTCGGCTCGGCCAATATCGATTGTCGCCAGGATGGCGCGGCGCTGGATGCTTCCGCCGGTCGTGCGGGCTATGTCTTCAACCCGACCATCGAGGGCATCGAGAACGCCGATGCGCTGCTGATCATCGGCTCCAATCCGCGCTTCGAGGCCTCGGTGCTGAACGCCCGCATCCGCAAGCGTTCGCGAAAGGGCAATTTCCCGATCGGCGTGATCGGCGAGAACGCCGATCTGCGTTATCCCGTGAGCTATCTCGGCGCGGGCCCGTCATCGCTTGGCGAACTCGCTTCCAGTGATTTCATGGACGTGCTGAAGAAGGCCGAGCGTCCGATCGTGCTCGTCGGCCCCGGCGCGCTGGCGCGTGAAGACGGCGCGGCGGTTCTCTCCAGGGCGGCGGCGATCGCAAAGGAAATCGGCGCGGTCACGGCCGAGTGGAACGGCTTTGCGGTGCTGCACACGGCGGCCTCGCGCGTCGGCGGTCTCGATATCGGCTTCGTGCCGGGCGAGGGCGCTGCCAATACCGCTTCGATGCTTTCCGACATGGATGTCCTGTTCCTGCTCGGCGCCGATGAACTGGATTTCTCGGCCAAGAAGGCCGGTTTCACCGTCTATATCGGCAGCCATGGCGATGCCGGCGCGATGAACGCGGATGTCGTTCTGCCGGCTGCGACCTACACCGAGAAGTCCGGCACCTACGTCAATCTCGAGGGCCGGGTGCAGATGACCAACCGCGCAGGCTTCGCGCCTGGCGACGCCCGCGAGGACTGGGCGATCATCCGCGCGCTGTCAGGCGTTTTCGGCAAGGCGCTGCCCTACGACTCACTTGGCGCGCTGCGCGCAGCCCTTTATGGCGAATTTCCGCACCTCGCCGCGCTTGACGAGATCGCTGACGCTGATATCAACGCCATCGAAACGCTGGCCGGCAGAGGTGGGGACCTTGGTGATTCCGGTTTCGTATCGCCGGTCACCGATTTCTACCTGACCAACCCGATTGCCCGGGCGTCTGCCGTCATGGCCGAATGCTCGGCGCTGGCGCGTAATAATTTCCAGGCGGCGGCGGAGTAAGGACGGAGCAATGGATTCTTTTTTCTCGACGTATCTCTGGCCCGCGCTGATCATGATCGGCCAGTCGCTGCTGCTCCTGGTTCTGCTGCTCGTCGGCATCGCCTTCATCCTGCTTGCCGACCGCAAGATCTGGGCGGCGGTGCAGATGCGCCGCGGCCCGAACGTCGTCGGTCCCTTCGGCCTGATGCAGTCCTTCGCCGACCTTCTGAAATTCGTGTTCAAGGAACCGGTCATCCCGGCAAGCTCGGACAAGGTCGTGTTCCTGCTGGCGCCGCTGATCTCGGTGACGCTGGCGCTCGCGACCTGGGCGGTAATGCCGGTCGCGGATGGCTGGGTGATCGCCAATATCAATATCGGCATCCTCTATATCTTCGCCATTTCCTCGCTTGAGGTTTACGGCGTGATCATGGGCGGCTGGGCCTCGAACTCGAAATACGCCTTCCTCGGCTCGCTGCGCTCCGCGGCGCAGATGGTGTCCTACGAAGTCTCGATCGGCCTCGTGATCGTCACTGTGCTGCTGACGGTCGGCTCGCTGAACCTTTCCGATATCGTGTTTGCCCAACAGACCGGCCTTGGCACCATGATCGGGCTGCCGCCGTCATTCCTCGACTGGAACTGGCTGGCGCTGTTCCCGATGTTCATCGTGTTCTTCATTTCGGCGCTGGCCGAGACCAACCGTCCGCCTTTCGACCTTCCGGAAGCGGAGTCGGAACTGGTCGCCGGCTTCATGGTGGAATATGGCTCGACCCCGTACATGATGTTCATGCTCGGCGAATATGCCGCGATCGTGCTGATGTGCGCGCTGACGACCACGCTGTTCCTCGGCGGCTGGCTGCCGATCCTGGATGTCGCGGTTCTGAACTGGAT
>NZ_DEPM01000161.1:0-8120 GCF_002358775.1 Martelella sp. UBA3392 | reverse complement strand
ATCTCTCCCTCAAGGGGAGAGATTTTAAGGTGCAAGGATTTCAGACCGCTGACGCCCCTTCCCTTGACATCGCCGCCGCAAAGGCGAAGGAAAGGTGGCGAAAAACGAGACGATATTTGAAGATGATCGAAACCACCGCCGCCCTTGCCGAGGCTTGCGCCACGCTTGCTAAATCCGACTTCGTCACGATCGACACCGAATTCATCCGCGAAAGCACGTTCTGGCCGGAACTGTGCCTGATCCAGATGGCGAGCCCCGATCTGGAAGTGCTGGTGGACCCGCTGGCAAAGGGCATCGACCTCAAGCCATTCTTCGAGCTGATGGCCGATGCCTCGGTGGTGAAGGTTTTCCACGCCGCGCGGCAGGACCTCGAGATCGTCTATCATCTCGGCAACATGCTGCCCTCGCCGCTGTTCGACACCCAGGTCGCCGCCATGGTCTGCGGCTTCGGCGACAGCGTGTCCTATGATCAGCTGGTCTCCCGCATCACCGGCGCGCATATCGACAAATCCTCGCGCTTCACCGACTGGCGCGCCCGTCCGCTCAACGACAAGCAGCTTTCCTATGCGCTGGCCGACGTCACCCATCTGCGCGACGTCTATCTGAAGCTCAAGGAGCAGCTTGAAAGCGGGGGCCGCACCGACTGGGTAGAGGAGGAAATGGCGATCCTCGAAAACCCGCAGACCTACGACCTGCCGCCGGAAATGGCCTGGACGCGGCTGAAGCTCCGCATCAAGAAGCCGATCGATTTCGCGGTGATGCAGAAGGTCGCCGAATGGCGCGAGACCGAGGCGCGCGAACGCAACCAGCCCCGCCGCCGGGTGCTGAAGGACGACACGATCTATGAAATCGCCCAGCAGCATCCGACCGAGCCGGAGGCGCTGGCAAAGCTGCGGATGATCCCCAGGGGCTGGGAACGCTCGCAGCCGGCAGCGGGCCTGCTGGAGGCGGTCAAGACGGCGCTCGCCATTCCCAAGGCCGACCTTCCGCGCCTGCCCCGCCAGCCGCATATGCCCGAAGGGGCGGCTGCGGCCGCCGAGCTTTTGAAGGTGCTGCTCAAGATCGTCGCCGAGCAGAACCAGGTCGCCGCCCGCGTGATCGCCTCCTCCGACGATCTCGACAAGATTGCGGCGGAGGGCGAAAACGCCGATGTCGAGGCGATGAAGGGCTGGCGGCGCAAGCTTTACGGCGAGCCGGCGCTGAGGCTTCTGAACGGCGATGTCGCGCTGCGCTTCATCGACAAGAAGGTCGAGATGATCGAGGTCTGACACGAAAGCTTCATCGCTCCGTGAAATCGCCGACATAAGCAGGCGCTAACGCTCCCCGTGTTTCCAACACACGGGGATATTTCATGAAGACCATCTTTCTTGCCGCTGCCGCCACGCTTATGGCCGGCACGGCCCTTGCCGACGACACGCAGTTCCAGGCAACGCTTGCAAGCCACGCCATCCTGCCGGCAAACACCATCATCGCCGCACCGGCGGACGCGCCCGCCTATATCCAGACATCGGCGAAATTCCTGAAGCCCGGCCAGCCGCGCGTCGCCGAAATCGGCAGCGTTCCCGGCATGTCCGCCAAGCGCGAGACCGGCCTTGCGACGCCGTTCGACGGCCAGCCGGTGCAGGGCTTTTCCGGCATCAAGGCCATGGGTGACGGCACCTTCTGGTCGCTCTCCGACAATGGTTTCGGCTCCAAGGCCAACTCGTCCGACGCCGCGCTGATGATCCACCACATCGCCTTCGACTGGGATGCCGGCACGGTCGATCGCAAGGAAACCATTTTCCTTTCCGACCCCAACATGGTCGCGCCGTTCCCGATCGTGCTCGAAGGATCCGACAGCCGCTATCTCACCGGCGCGGACTTCGACATCGAATCGATCCAGCCGGTCGAAGACGGCTTCTGGATCGGCGACGAACTCGGCCCCTATCTGCTGAAGTTCAATACGGCGGGCGAACTCCAGGCCGTCTATGAGACACTCGCCGACGGCAAGCCGGTGATGTCGCCCGACAACGTCTCGCTGTCGCTGCCGAACCCGGGCGGCGAGATGCCGGCCTACAACCTGCCGCGCTCCGGTGGCTTCGAGGGCATGGCGATCTCGCCGGATGGCGCGCATCTCTACGCGCTGCTCGAAAAGCCGATCGTGACCGACGGCAAGCCGGAAATGGCTGATGGCAAGCCGGCGCTGCGCGTGCTGGAATTCGACACCGCCGCCCACGAATGGACCGGCCGCTACTGGCTCTATCCGTTCGCCGATGGCGGCACCAATATCGGCGATTTCAACATGATCGACGCCACCACCGGCCTCGTGATCGAACGTGATGGCGGCGAAGGCGACCCGTCGATGGCCTGCGCCTCCGACACCGCCACCGGCTGCTTTGAAAAGCCCGCCATGCTGAAGCGCATCTACAAGATCGAGATGAACGACGACAACGTCAACGGCGCCGCCCGCAAGATCGGCTATATCGATCTGATGGCGATCGCCGATCCGAACGGCGTTGCCCGTCAGGGCGGCAAGGACGGCGTCTACACCATGCCGTTCGTGACCATCGAGGACGTTGACGTGATCGACGCCAACCACATCATCGTCGGCAACGACAACAACCTGCCGTTCTCGGCCGGCCGCAGCCTCAACGCCGCCGACGACAACGAATTCGTGATCCTCGAAGTCGCCGACTTCCTGAACGCGAAGTAAATCTCGGGCGCCCGGCTGCCATGGCGGCCGGGCGTCTCCTCACGGGTGCATCTTCGCGCCCTTGGTGATCTTGTCGGCGATCTTCTTCTCCGCCCGAAAGGCGATGCCGACCACCTTCGCGTCCTCCGGCGAAAATTCTGCGAAAACGGCCCGATTGGCGGCGTCATGGCCCGTCGAAAACATCTCCTCGATATAGAGCGCCGCCGACACGCCGCGTTCCAGCGCACGGCTCTGCACCTTCTTCAACGTGTCGCCATCGGCCCCGAGCACGATGATCGGCTGAGCGCAGAGCGGGTGATAGACATTCCCCGCGCCGTCCCTGTAGTCTTCCCCCAACAGACCCTCTACCGCGCCGGCGACGCCGGTCGCGAGAAAGGCGGTGACGTTGAGTTTCTGCCATTGAGCGAGATCCTCGCGCACGACGATGACGAATTTGGTGTCGAACATGAATGCGAACTCCGGGAAGGGATTTGAACGGTCGGGCGCCATCCTAGCGAAAGCGAAGGGCGGCGATCTTGAACGTTCGTGCAGGCGTGACGCGATCTTCGCCGCCCCCGCCGAGGATGGCATCGAGCGGCTGGAGGCGCGGTTTTCCGGCAACGGCTTTGCGCCGCACCGCCACGACACCTATGCGCTGGGACTGACCATGGCCGGCGTCCAGACCTTTTCCTATCGCGGCGCGGCGCGCTTTTCGACGCCCGGCCGGCTGATCATCCTGCACCCCGACGAGTTGCATGACGGCGGCGCCGGCGGCGAGGACGGGCTCACCTACCGCATGATCTACCTGCCGCCGGAAAAGATCATGACAGCCGTGGATGGGCTTGCCGCTGCCCTCCCCTTTGTCCGCGATCCCGTGGCCGAGGACGCGCCGCTGAGAGCAAGCCTGATCGAGGCTCTCGACGAACTCGACGGCGAAATGGGCGAGCTGAAGCGCGACGGCCTGATCGCCGAGATCGCCCATCACCTGCTGCGCCTCGGCGACGCCCGGGGCCGTGCGGCAAAATCCCTCGACCGCCGGGCGCTCGCGCTTTGCCGCGACTTTTTGAGCGAATGCGCGGAGGACGCGATCAACTCGCAGCGGCTGGAAGAGATCGCCGGCCTCGACCGGTTCACGCTCGCCCGCCAGTTCCGCGCGCTCTACGGCACCAGCCCGCACCGCTACCTCGTCCAGCGACGCCTTTCACGGGCAAGGGCGATGATCATTGCGGGCGCGCCGCTGGCCGAGGCAGCGATCGCCGCAGGCTTTGCCGACCAGAGCCACATGACCCGGCATTTCGCCAGAACATACGGAATGCCGCCCGGGCGGTTTCGGACGCTGACCCTTGCCGCGCGCGCAGAGCGGCAGCGGAATTCCGCTTCCCTCGAAACCGCCGCAGGTTGAGGAACTGAACGCGAATTCCCGCCTTAAATGCGGGGCAATCGCTACAAAACTGCTATATGTCATAGTATCGTTGCCAAACTGGGCTAAGCGGCAAATGATCAACGACCGCGTGCCGATATCCGGCCAGCAAGAGGAAGAACGCACATCATGAACGACCTGTCTTCGAGCGTTTCGGAAATCGTCGAATTGGGCGCAGCCGAGGATCTTTCCAAAAGCCCGGCGCGGTTCATCAATCGCGAGTTCTCCTGGCTGCAGTTCAATCGCCGCGTGCTTGAGGAAACCCTGAACCCGGCGCATCCGCTGCTGGAACGGGTGCGGTTCCTGTCGATCTCCGCCGCCAATCTCGATGAGTTCTTCATGGTCCGCGTCGCCGGCCTCGAAGGTCAGGTCCGCCAGGGCGTCACCATGCTTTCCGCCGACGGCAAGACGCCGTCCGAGCAGCTTGCCGACATCCTGCGCGAAATCGACAATCTGCAGATGGAGCAGCAGGCCGCGCTCGCCGTGCTGCAGCAGTACATGGCCAATGAAGGCGTGATGATCGTGCGCCCGACGGTGCTGTCCGACGAGGACCGGCTGTGGCTCACCAATGAATTCGAGCAGGGCATTTTCCCGGTCCTGACGCCGCTTTCCATCGATCCGGCGCACCCCTTCCCGTTCATTCCCAATCTCGGCTTCACCATGGGGCTTCAGCTCGTCAGCCGCCACGGCCGCGAGGCGATGAACGCGATGCTGCGCCTGCCGCCTTCGATGAACCGCTTCATCCGCCTGCCGGATCTCGACGGCGCGATCCGCTATATCACTATGGAAGACGTGATCGGCCTGTTCATCCACCGGCTCTATCCGGGTTACGAGGTGCAGGGCTACGGCACGTTCCGCATCATCCGCGACAGCGATATCGAGCTGGAGGAAGAGGCGGAGGATCTGGTGCGCTATTTCGAAAGCGCGCTGAAACGCCGCCGCCGCGGTTCGGTAATCCGCATCGAGACCGACAGCGAGATGCCGGCATCGCTGCGCCATTTCGTGATCCATGAACTCGGCGTGCCGGAAGACCGTGTGGCCGTGCTGCCCGGTCTGCTGGCGCTCAACACGCTGTCGGAAATCACCAAGGCGCCACGCCCCGATCTCCTGTTCAAGCCGTTCAACCCGCGCTTTCCCGAACGCGTCCGCGAGCATCTCGGCGACAGTTTCGCCGCGATCCGCGAGAAGGATTTCGTGGTCCATCACCCTTACGAATCCTTCGACGCCGTGGTCCAGTTCCTGATCCAGGCCGCCCGCGACCCGAACGTGCTGGCCATCAAGCAGACGCTCTACCGCACCTCCAATGACAGTCCGATCGTGCGCGCGCTGATCGACGCCGCCGAAGCCGGCAAGTCCGTGACGGCGCTGGTCGAGCTCAAGGCCCGCTTCGACGAGGAAGCCAATATCCGCTGGGCGCGCGATCTGGAGCGCGCCGGCGTGCAGGTGGTGTTCGGCTTCATCGAGTTGAAAACCCACGCGAAACTTTCCATGGTGGTGCGCCGCGAGGAGCATAACCTCAGGACCTACTGCCATATCGGCACCGGCAACTATCACCCGATCACGGCCAAGATCTATACCGACCTGTCCTATTTCACCTGCAATCCCGAGATCGCCAACGACGTCGCCGAAATCTTCAACTTCATCACCGGCTATGGCGAGCTCGAGGAAAACATGCAGATCGCGGTGTCGCCCAAGACGCTGCGGCCGCGCATTCTCCAGCATATCGAGGAAGAGATCGAGCATGTCAGGAGCGGCCTTCCCGGCGCGATCTGGATGAAGATGAACTCGCTGGTCGATCCCAAGATCATCGACGCGCTTTACCGCGCCAGCGGCGAAGGCGTGCAGATCGATCTCGTGGTGCGCGGCATCTGCTGCCTGCGCCCGCAAGTGCCGGGGCTTTCGGAAAACATCCGCGTCAAGTCGATCGTCGGCCGTTTCCTGGAGCATTCCCGGATCTACTGCTTCGGCAACGGCCACGGCCTGCCGTCGGAAAACGCCCATGTCTATCTCGGTTCCGCCGACCTGATGCCGCGCAACCTCGATCGCCGGGTTGAAACGATCGTTCCCGTCACCAACCCCACCGTGCATGAACAGGTTCTGTCCCAGATCATGCTGGGCAATATCATTGACAATCAGCAGAGCTACGAGATACTCCCCGACGGAACCTCGCGGCGGACGGAACCGCGCGAGGGCGAGGAACCGTTCAACGCGCAGGAGTATTTCATGACCAATCCGAGCCTGTCCGGCCGCGGAGAAGCCCTGAAATCAAGTGCGCCGAAGCTCATCGCCGGCCTGCTTTCGGGCCGCACCAAATAAGCCGGGTATTTATGGTCGAATCTGAAGCGCAGGGGCGCCTTCGCGGAATCTCCCCTGTCTCCGTGGTCGATATCGGATCGAACTCGGTTCGCATCGTCATCTATGAAGGCCTGTCGCGCGCGCCGACCGTGCTCTTCAACGAAAAGGTCCTGTGCGGCCTCGGCCGCGGCATTGCCGCCAGCGGCAAGATGAACGAGGAAGGCGTGGAGCGGGCGCTGAGGGCCCTGAAACGCTTCAGGGCGCTTGCGAGCCAGGCCCGCTCCGTCACCATGCATGTTCTGGCCACGGCGGCGGCGCGCGAGGCCAGCAACGGCCCGGCCTTCATCGAGGCGGCCGAGAAAATCCTCGGCATCGATGTCCGGGTCCTGACCGGCCGCGAGGAAGCGCTTTATTCCGCTTACGGCATCATCAGCGGCTTTCACCAGCCGGACGGGATCGCCGGCGACCTCGGCGGCGGCTCTCTCGAACTCATCGACATCAAGGACAAGACCTATGGCGACGGCATCACGCTGCCGCTCGGCGGCATCCGCCTTTCGGAGCTTTCGGAAGGCTCGCTGGCAAAGGCGCGCAACTTCGCCAAGAAACAGGTCAAGAAGGTCACTTTCCTGGAAAAAGGCCGCGGCCGCACCTTTTATGCCGTCGGCGGCACCTGGCGCAACATCGCCAGGCTCCATATGGAGATCAACAATTATCCGCTGACGATGATGCAGGGCTACGAGATCGGCTTCGACGAGATGATGGCCTTTCTCGACCGCATCGGCGCCGACGAGGAGCAGAAGGACCCGGCCTGGCAGGCGGTTTCCAAGAACCGCCGCATGCTCTTGCCCTTCGGCGCGATCGCGATGCGCGAAGTTCTGAGCGTGATGCAGCCGAAGACAATCAGCTTTTCCGCGCAAGGCGTGCGTGAGGGCCTGCTCTATTCGCTGTTGAGCGCGGAGGAACAGGATCAGGACCCGCTGCTGGTCGCCGCCCGGCAACTGGCGCTGCTGCGCGCTCGCTCGCCCAAGCACGCAGCCGAGATTGCCGCCTGGACCGGGCTGATGCTGCGCCGCTTCGGCATCGAGGAAACGCCCGAGGAGGCGCGCTACCGTCAGGCTGCCTGCCTGCTCGCCGATATCAGCTGGCGCGCCCATCCCGATTTCCGCGGACGACAGTCGCTGAACGTGATCGCCCACTCGGCGCTCACCGGCATCACCCATCCCGGCCGCGCCTTCATCGCGCTCACCAACTACTACCGTTATGAGGGCCTGCGCGACGACGACCATACCGACGGTCTGGGAACGATCGCGACGCCCGCATTACTGGAGCGCGCCAAGCTGCTCGGCGGCCTCTTGCGCGTCGCCTACCTGTTCTCCGCCTCCATGCCCGGCATCGTCGGCGCGCTCGACTTCCTGCCGGCGAAGGACAAGGAATTCGATCTGGAACTCGTCGTGCCGGAGCAGCACGCCGATTTCATCGGCGAGCGCGTGGAAGGCCGCCTCGACCAGCTTGCCAAGCTCACCGGCAAGAAGCTGACGATCGCCACGACGTGATACGGTTCTGATCGAGATCGGGGCCCGCGCTTACGGCATGGGTCCAGTTTGCTGACAAACCTCTCACCATATTCCGCGTCATCCTCGGGCTTGACCCGAGGATCCAGGCCGCCTGGCAAGGGTTCGTTATAAAGCTTCGCAAATTCAGCGACTTAAACCGCCTGGATGCTCGGATCAAGTC
>NZ_DEPM01000162.1:13017-13261 GCF_002358775.1 Martelella sp. UBA3392 | reverse complement strand
CCCACACCAAATTCACTGCTGAGATCTATGTTCTGAGCAAAGATGAAGGTGGTCGTCATACTCCGTTCTTTAACAACTATCGTCCGCAGTTCTACTTCCGCACCACGGACGTGACCGGTGTTGTCACGCTGCCGGAAGGCACGGAAATGGTCATGCCGGGCGACAACGTCACGGTTGACGTCGAGCTGATCGTTCCGATCGCGATGGAAGAAAAGCTGCGCTTCGCGATCCGCGAAGGCGGCCG
>NZ_DEPM01000162.1:0-12700 GCF_002358775.1 Martelella sp. UBA3392 | reverse complement strand
GGCGGCCGCACCGTCGGCGCCGGCATCGTCGCCTCGATCATCAAGTAAGCGGCTGGCCCTGAGGGCTTGACGCAAAT
The DNA here is from genome assembly GCF_002358775.1 of Martelella sp. UBA3392. Lineage (NCBI taxonomy): Bacteria > Pseudomonadati > Pseudomonadota > Alphaproteobacteria > Hyphomicrobiales > Aurantimonadaceae > Martelella > Martelella sp. UBA3392. The sequence continues at coordinate 12,623 of NZ_DEPM01000162.1, read as the reverse complement.
ATGTCAGGGGCGGGTCAGCCGCCCCTGCAGATGTTTGAAAAGCCGGCAAGCCCGGGCTGCAAGTTAGCAACGCGCCTGATCGAAGAGAGATGGCGGAGATAAGAACAAGACAAGGACGAGTCGCATGAACGGCCAGAATATCCGCATCCGCCTGAAGGCGTTTGATCACCGGATCCTTGATGCCTCCACGCGTGAGATCGTTTCGACGGCCAAGCGCACGGGCGCCAATGTTCGCGGTCCGGTTCCGCTTCCGACGCGGATCGAGAAGTTCACGGTCAACCGTGGCCCGCATATCGACAAGAAGAGCCGCGAGCAGTTTGAAATGCGCACCCACAAGCGCCTGCTCGACATTGTCGACCCGACCCCGCAGACCGTTGACGCGCTAATGAAGCTCGATCTGGCTGCCGGCGTGGACGTTGAAATCAAGCTCTGATTTCCAGGGCGAGGGATAATTAAACGGGACCAATCGCTGGGCGCTTTATGGAAGCGCGCATGATGTCCCAAAAAGAGACACGCCGGAGGCTCTGCCGAAGGCCGGAACTCTAAAAGGAACGAACCGATGCGTTCAGGTGTGATAGCACAGAAGGTGGGAATGACCCGCGTCTTCACAGACGCAGGAGAGCATATCCCTGTAACAGTTTTGCGAATGGAAGGCTGCCAGGTCGTCTCCACGCGCACCAAGGAAAAGAACGGCTACACCGCCGTTCAGCTCGGCGCCGGCCGCTCGAAGGTCAAGAACACCTCGAAGGCGCTGCGCGGGCACTTTGCCGCCGGCTCCGTTGAGCCGAAGGCCAAGCTCGTCGAATTCCGCGTGTCGGAAGACAACCTGCTCGATGTTGGCGCCGAACTGACGGCCAGCCACTTCGTTTCGGGCCAGCTCGTCGACGTCACCGGCACCACCATCGGTAAGGGTTTTGCCGGTGCGATGAAGCGCCACAACTTCGGCGGCCTTCGCGCTACCCACGGCGTTTCGGTCTCGCACCGTTCGCACGGCTCGACCGGTTCCAACCAGGACCCGGGCAAGGTCTGGAAGGGCAAGAAGATGGCCGGTCACATGGGCCAGACCCGCGTCACCACGCAGAACCTCGAGGTCGTCCGCACCGATGAAGAGCGCGGCCTGATCCTCGTCAAGGGCGCCGTTCCCGGTTCGAAGGGCGCCTGGATTACGGTTCGCGATGCCGTGAAGTCCGGTGTTCCTGAAAATGCGCCGCGGCCTGCCGGCCTGCGTGCGGCTGAAACCAATGGAGCCGAATAATGGATCTCACAGTTAAAACACTTGAGGGCAAGGACGCCGGCAAAGTCAGCCTGAAGGACGAGATCTTCGGCCTCGAGCCGCGCGAAGACATCCTCGCCCGCATGGTTCGCTACCAGCTCGCTGCCAAGCGTCAGGGTTCGCACAAGGTCAAGGGACGCTCGGAAGTGTCGCTGACCGGCGCCAAGATGTACAAGCAGAAGGGCACCGGTAACGCCCGCCACCACGCCAAGCGTGCGCCGCAGTTCCGCGGCGGTGGTGTCGCCCATGGCCCGGTCGTTCGCGATCACTCGCACGATCTGCCGAAGAAGGTCCGCGCGCTCGCTCTGAAGCATGCGCTGTCGACCAAGGCGAAGTCCGAGGACCTGATCATCATCGACGATCTGGTTGCCAAGGAAGCCAAGACCAAGGCGCTGCTTTCGCAGTTCACCGGTCTCGGCCTCGACAATGCGCTGATCATCGGCGGTGCGGAAGTGGACGGCAACTTCAAGCTGGCGGCCCGCAACATTCCGAATATCGATGTTCTGCCGGTTCAGGGCATCAACGTGTATGACATCCTGCGCCGCGGCAAGCTCGTGCTGTCGAAGTCTGCGGTCGAAGCTCTGGAGGAGCGGTTCAAATGAGCGATATCCGCCATTACGACGTGATCGTTTCGCCGGTCATCACTGAAAAATCGACCCTTGTTTCCGACAACAACCAGGTCGTGTTCAACGTTGCCAAGACTGCAAGCAAGCCCGAGATCAAGGCCGCCGTCGAAGAACTCTTCGGCGTCAAGGTCAAGGCGGTCAACACGCTTGTGCGCAAGGGCAAGATCAAGCGCTTCCGGAATTTCTCCGGCAAGCAGAAGGACGTCAAGAAGGCGATCGTCACCCTGGCTGAAGGCCAGTCCGTGGACGTGACGACCGGCGTTTGAAACAGACCCGTTAGGGTAAAGACCCAATAGGGAATGAGAAAATGGCATTGAAAACATTCAATCCGACAACGCCGAGCCAGCGCCAACTGGTAATCGTCGAGCGTTCGGAGCTTTACAAGGGCAAGCCCGTCAAGGCGTTGACGCAGGGCCTGTCTTCGAAGGGTGGCCGTAACAACTACGGTCGCGTTACGGCGCGCTTCCAGGGCGGTGGCCACAAGCGCACCTATCGCATGATCGACTTCAAGCGTCGCAAGTTCGGCGTCGAGGGCACGGTCGAGCGTCTTGAATACGACCCCAACCGGTCGGCCTTCATCGCGCTGATCAACTACGCCGATGGCGAACTGGCCTACATCCTTGCTCCGCAGCGTCTGGCTGTCGGCGACAAGGTGCAGGCTGCAGACAGCGCCATCGACGTGAAGCCCGGCAATGCGATGCCGCTGCAGAACATTCCGGTCGGCTCGATCGTGCACAACGTCGAGATGAAGCCGGGCAAGGGCGGTCAGATCGCCCGTTCGGCAGGCACCTATGTCCAGCTGGTCGGTCGCGACCAGGGCATGGCGATCCTGCGGCTCAACTCCGGCGAACAGCGTCTGGTGCCGGGCTCTTGCCTTGCAACGATCGGCGCTGTATCGAACCCCGATCACTCCAACACGAATGACGGCAAGGCCGGTCGTTCGCGCTGGCGGGGCAAGCGTCCGCATGTTCGCGGCGTCGTCATGAACCCGATCGACCACCCGCACGGTGGTGGTGAAGGCCGCACCTCCGGTGGTCGTCACCCGGTCTCGCCCTGGGGCAAGCCCACCAAGGGCAAGCGTACGCGCAAGAACAAGTCGACCGACAAGTTCATCATGCGTTCGCGCCACCAGAAGAAGAAATAAGAGAGGTAGTCTGAAATGGCTCGTTCAGTATGGAAGGGACCGTTTGTTGACGGCTATCTTCTCAAGAAGGCTGAGAAGGTTCGTGAAGGCGGCCGCCACGAAGTGATCAAGATCTGGAGCCGTCGCTCCACGATCATGCCGCAGTTCGTCGGTCTCACCTTCGGCGTCTACAATGGTTCGAAACACATTCCGGTTTCGGTATCGGAAGACATGGTCGGCCACAAGTTCGGCGAATTCGCGCCGACCCGTACCTATTATGGTCACGGCGCCGACAAGAAGGCGAAGAGGAAGTAACAATGGGCAAGGCAAAAGCCGCGCGCCGGCTTAAGGAAAATGAGGCGCAGGCCGTTACGCGCACCATCCGCGTCAGCCCGCAGAAGCTCAACCTCGTCGCCGCCATGATCCGCGGCAAGAAGGTTGACCGGGCGCTGGCCGAACTCGAATTCTCGCAGAAGCGGGTTTCCGAGACGGTCCGCAAGACGCTGGAATCGGCGATCGCGAATGCAGAAAACAACCACGATCTCGACCCTGACCAGCTCATCGTCGCGGAAGCCTATGTCGGCAAGTCGATTGTCGCCAAGCGCTTCATGGTTCGTGGTCGTGGCCGCGCATCGCGCATCCTGAAGCCGTTCTCGCACCTGACGATCGTCGTTCGCGAAGTCGAAGAGGAGGCCGCATAATGGGTCAGAAAATCAATCCGATCGGCTTCCGCCTCGGTATCAACCGCACCTGGGACAGCCGCTGGTTCGCAGACAACCATGAATATGGCAAGCTTCTTCACGAAGACCTGAAGATCCGCAGCTATATTCAGAAGGAACTGAAGCAGGCTGGCGTTTCCAAGGTCGTGATCGAGCGTCCGCACAAGAAGTGCCGCGTGACGATCCATTCGGCGCGTCCGGGTCTGATCATCGGCAAGAAGGGCGCTGACATCGAGAAGCTGCGCCGCAAGCTTGGCACGATGACGGATTCGGAAATGCACCTCAACATCGTTGAAGTGCGCAAGCCGGAAACCGACGCCACGCTGGTTGCACAGTCGATTGCTCAGCAGCTCGAGCGCCGTATCGCGTTCCGCCGCGCCATGAAGCGTTCGGTTCAGACCGCGATGCGCATGGGCGCCGAAGGCATCCGTATCGTTTGCGGCGGCCGTCTCGGCGGCGCGGAAATCGCGCGTACCGAATGGTATCGCGAAGGCCGCGTTCCGCTTCACACGCTGCGCGCCGACATCGACTACGGCACGGCCGAAGCTGAAACCGCATACGGCATCTGCGGCATCAAGGTCTGGATCTTCAAGGGCGAAATCCTTGAGCACGATCCGATGGCCTCCGAGCGTCGCGCGACCGAAGGCGACAACAAGGGTAACAGCGGCAACAATCGCCGCCGCGAGAACGCCTGATTTCAGGCGTTCGGCGAAGTTCGGAGATAAAAGAAAATGTTGCAGCCAAAGCGTACAAAGTACCGCAAGCAGTTCAAGGGCCGCATCCATGGCGTTGCCAAGGGCGGCAGCGACCTGGCTTTCGGTGAATATGGGCTGAAGGCGCAGGAACCCAACCGCGTCAATGCACGCGAGATCGAGGCGGCCCGCCGCGCGATCACCCGTCACATGAAGCGTGCCGGCCGTGTATGGATCCGTATTTTCCCCGACGTTCCGGTCACCTCGAAGCCGACCGAAGTGCGTATGGGTAAAGGTAAGGGCGGCGTCGACTATTGGGCAGCCAAGGTCAAGCCCGGCCGGATCATGTTCGAAATCGACGGCGTGAGCGAAGACATTGCCCGCGAAGCCCTGCGTCTCGGCGCTGCCAAGCTTTCGGTCAAGACGCGCTTCATCCAGCGCATCGCCGAATAAGGAGTGGTACTGATGAAAACCTCTGACGTACACGCCATGAGCGAAGACCAGCTCAAGGACGAACTCGCCAAGCTGAAGAAGGAGCAGTTCAACCTGCGCTTCCAGAAGGCGACCGGCCAGCTGGAGCAGACGGGCCGCATCAAGCAGGTTCGTCGCGACATCGCGCGTGTAAAGACAATCGCAAGCCAGAAGGCTTCGGCCTCCAAGGCCTGAACGTAAGGGACCGACAAGAAAATGCCTAAACGCATCCTGCAAGGCGTTGTCGTTAGCGACAAGAACGATAAAACGGTCGTCGTCCGGGTTGAGCGTCGTTTCGCCCACCCGCTTCTCCAGAAGACCGTACGCCGCTCGAAGAAGTACAAGGCGCACGACGCTGAAAACCAGTACAAGACCGGGGACACCGTATTCATCGAAGAATGCGCTCCGGTTTCCAAGGACAAGCGCTGGACGGTGGTTTCCACCGTTTCCGCCGACGCTTGATCGGGAAATACCGGCAGTATTTGGCCCGAGCCCTTGCGCTTTGGCGAAATTTCTGTATGTAGCACGACAGATGTGCAAAGGGCGTCCGGCAACGGGCGGCCTTTTCCGTAAGGGCGCTGCCCAGGTTTGGGCCGGATCCTCGATCCGCATGGCATCCTGAAAGACGCTACACCAAGACGCTCCGGCTCTTGACCTCGTGTTGCCTGAAAGGCGGCGCGATGGGCCGGGTAGGGAATTTGAGCGGCCGCAGGCTCCGGGATAGGGGCAGGCGGGCGCTTCGATACGTGTCGATTAAGCTGGTCTAGGGGGTGTTCCCAACCGGGCCGGTAACAACAAGAAGGCGACCTGATATGATTCAGATGCAAACAAACCTCGACGTGGCGGATAATTCCGGCGCGCGTCGTGTCATGTGCATCAAGGTTCTGGGCGGCTCCAAGCGTAAATATGCCTCGGTCGGCGATATCATCGTCGTGTCCGTGAAAGAGGCTGTTCCGCGTGGACGCGTCAAGAAGGGCGATGTGATGAAGGCCGTCGTCGTGCGCACGGCGAAGGACATCCGCCGCGCTGACGGCTCGGTCATCCGCTTCGACGGCAATGCCGCCGTTTTGATCAACAACAACAAAGAGCCGATTGGTACGCGTATCTTCGGGCCAGTGCCGCGCGAGCTGCGCGCCAAGAGCCATATGAAGATCATTTCCCTGGCTCCTGAAGTTCTGTAAGGGAGCGCGGAAAATGCAGAGAATCAAGAAGGGCGACAAGGTCGTCGTCATCGCCGGCAAGGACAAGGGTCGCACCGGTGAAGTGGTCGCGGTTTCCCCGAAGGATGACCGCGCCGTCGTTTCCGGCATCAATGTCGTGCGTCGCCACCAGCGCCAGACGCAGACCACCGAGGCCGGCATCATCGCCAAGGAAGCGCCGATCCATCTGTCGAACCTCGCTGTTGCCGATCCCAAGGACGGCAAGCCGACCCGCGTCGGTTTCAAGGTCGAGGGTGACAAGAAGGTCCGCTATGCAAAGCGTTCGGGAGAAGTGATCGATGGCTGAAGCAAAGTATGAGCCGCGTCTGAAGACGGTCTACCTCGAAAAGATCCGCCCGCAGATGCAGGAGCAGTTCTCCTACGCCAACGGCATGATGATTCCGCGCCTGGACAAGGTCGTGATCAACATGGGCGTCGGCGAAGCGGTTGGCGACAGCAAGAAGCCTGCCAACGCTGCCGCGGATCTGGCCGCGATTGCCGGTCAGAAGGCGATCGTCACCCACGCTCGCAACTCCATCGCCGGCTTCAAGGTCCGCGAAGGCATGCCGATCGGCGCCAAGGTGACGCTGCGCGGCAACCGCATGTATGAATTCGTTGATCGCCTCATCAACATCGCGCTTCCGCGCGTTCGCGACTTCCGGGGCCTCAATCCGAAGAGCTTTGACGGGCGTGGCAACTTCGCCATGGGCGTCAAGGAGCACATCGTGTTTCCTGAGATCGAATACGACAAGGTCGATCAGATGTGGGGCATGGATATTATCGTTTGCACGACGGCTACCAAGGACGATGAAGCACGGGCGCTTTTGACGGCGTTCAACTTCCCGTTCCGCAAGTAACCGTAACGACGAGCGTAGAAAAGGAACAACGACATGGCGAAGACAAGCGCAGTCGAAAAGAACAAGCGCCGCCGCGAGACGGTTGCCCGGGATGCTGAGAAGCGTGCCGCGCTGAAGGCGATCATCAAGGACCAGAAGCTTCCGATCGAGGAGCGCTTCCGCGCGACCCTGAAGCTTGCCGATATGCCGCGCGACGGCTCCAAGACGCGCATCCGCAACCGTTGCCAAGTGTCAGGCCGCCCGCGTGCGTATTACCGCAAGCTGGGCATGTCCCGTATCGCACTTCGTGACCTTGGCAACACCGGCAAAGTGCCCGGTATTGTCAAGTCGAGCTGGTAAGGAGGCGCCTCATGGCAATGTCCGATCCCCTGGGCGATATGCTCACCCGTATCCGCAACGGCGCTTCGCGTCGCAAGACGTCCGTGACCACGCCGGCTTCCAAGCTGCGCGCCCGCGTTCTCGACGTTCTGCAGGCTGAAGGCTACATCCGCGGCTACACCCAGACCGACTTCGACAACGGCAAGTCCGAGATCGAAATCGAGCTGAAGTATTATGAAAACGCGTCCGTGATCCGCGAGATCGCCCGCGTTTCCAAGCCGGGCCGCCGGGTCTATGTCTCGGTCAAGTCCATTCCGCAGGTCGCAAACGGTCTGGGTATCACGATCCTCTCCACCCCCAAGGGTGTGATGGCTGATCACCAGGCGCGCGAACAGAATGTTGGTGGCGAGGTTCTCTGCTCGATCTTCTAAGATCGCGCGGAGCCGCCTAGCGAAACAGACAGGTAAAACAAATGTCTCGTATCGGTAAAAGGCCCGTTCAGGTTCCCAAGGGTGTGACTGCGTCGGTGGACGGCCAGAAGATCACAGCCAAGGGCCCGAAGGGCGAACTGTTCTTCGTCGCCAATGACGAAGTCAGCGTTGCAATGGAAGACGGCGCGATCGTCGTTTCCCCGATCAACCAGTCCAAGGAAGCCCGCTCCAAGTGGGGCATGTCCCGGACCATGGTTGAAAACATCATGAAGGGCGTCACCGACGGCTACGAGCGCAAGCTCGAGATCAACGGCGTTGGTTACCGCGCGGCGATGCAGGGCAAGAACCTGCAGCTCTCGCTCGGTTTCTCCCACGAAGTTGTGTACCAGCCGCCGGAAGGCATCACGCTCGCTTGCCCGAAGCCGACGGAAATCACCGTCACCGGCATCGACAAGCAGGTTGTCGGCCAGGTCGCTGCGAACATTCGCGAATATCGCGGTCCCGAGCCCTACAAGGGCAAGGGCGTGAAATACGCGGAAGAGCGCATCGTCCGCAAGGAAGGCAAGAAGAAGTAAGGATCACGCGTTATGGCTAGCAGGAAAGAAACCATTGCACGCCGCGCCAGCCGCGTGCGCCGACAGCTCAAGAAGGTCGCGAACGGCCGCCCGCGTCTGTCGGTCCATCGTTCTTCGAAGAACATTTATGCCCAGATCATCGATGACGCGGCCGGCCGCACGCTGGCCGCCGCATCGACGCTCGACGCTTCGCTCAAGTCTTCGCTGAAGACCGGCGCGGACCGCGACGCGGCTGAAGCCGTTGGCAAGCTCGTCGCCGAGCGCGCCACCAAGGCCGGCGTCAAGGAAGTCGTGTTCGATCGCGGCGCCTTCATCTTTCACGGTCGCATCAAGGCTCTGGCCGACGGCGCCCGCGAAGGCGGTCTGAGCTTCTGATGAAGTTATGAGGCGCGCGTCTCAGCGCGTCTCGCACCCGGCGGGCCGATACTGCTCTTGAAGAGCCAAGTCGCCCGACCGTTCGCCGGCCGCCACGCTAGAGGCTAGCGGCCTTTCCATATGCCGATTGCACCCGGAAAAGAAAAAGGAACAGGACAATGGCACAGGACAGAAGGGGATCGCGCGACGATCGCCACAACCGGGATGAGCGCGACAGCGAATTCGTTGACAAGCTCGTTGCCATCAATCGCGTTGCCAAGACCGTCAAGGGCGGTCGCCGCATGGGCTTTGCAGCGCTCGTCGTCGTCGGCGACGGCAAGGGCCGCGTCGGCTTCGGCCACGGCAAGGCCCGCGAAGTGCCGGAAGCCATCCGCAAGGCGACGGAAGCCGCCAAGCGCGAGATGATTTTCGTGCCGCTGCGCGACGGCCGTACGCTGCATCACGACATCAAGGGCCGTCACGGCGCCGGCAAGGTTCTGCTGCGCACCGCCAAGGCCGGTACCGGCATCATCGCCGGCGGTCCGATGCGCGCCGTTTTCGAAACCCTGGGTGTTGCCGACGTCGTCGCCAAGTCGACCGGCTCGTCCAATCCCTACAACATGGTTCGCGCCACCTTTGATGCCCTGAAGAGCCAGATGCATCCGAAGGACATAGCAGCCCAGCGCGGCCTGAAATACGCCACGCTGCAGGCTCGCCGCCAGGCCGCTGGCGCTGTTGTCGACGAGTAAGGGAGGCAACCATGGCCAAAGCAAGCACCAAGAAGACTGTCACCGTTGAGCAGATCGGCAGCCCGATCCGCCGTCCCGCCGTACAGCGCCAGACGCTGATCGGCCTCGGCCTCAACAAGATGCATCGTGTGCGCACCCTGGAAGATACCCCTTCCGTTCGCGGCATGATCAACAGCATTCCCCATCTCGTCCGCGTCGTCGACGAGAAGTGAGACGGGAGAACATCATGAAACTGAACGAAATCAAGGATCGCGAAGGCGCGACGCATTCCAAGAAGCGTCTCGGCCGCGGCATCGGTTCGGGCTCCGGCAAGACCGGCGGTCGCGGCGTCAAGGGTCAGAAGTCCCGTTCGGGCGTTGCCATCAACGGCTTCGAAGGCGGCCAGATGCCGATCTACCGTCGTCTGCCGAAGCGCGGCTTCGTCAACATCTTTTCGAAGGACTTCGCTGAAGTGTCGCTCGGCCGCCTCCAGGCCGCCGTTGACGCCAAGAAGCTCGACGCCAAGAAGACGGTCACGGCCGAAACCCTCAAGGAAGCCGGCGTGATTCGCCGCGTCAAGGACGGCGTTCGCGTGCTTTCCGACGGCGAACTGAAGGCCAAGCTGACGCTCGAAGTCGCAGGCGCTTCCAAGGCCGCGATCGAGAAGATCGAAAAGGCCGGCGGCTCGATCACCGTTGCCTCCGGCGCCAAAAACGCCGAATAATTCGGCTTCTATTTGAAAAATCTACGCCCGGAGTGCTTCACACCGGGCGTTTTTTCTTCCATATGTGCCTCGACCACCGGCTGGCCCTCAAAAAAGCCAAGCGGGTGGTTTATCGTGAAGACGGCCCACGTTCGAAATGGAGCGATGTCGCCTGTTACGAATCGGGCAATTTTTCGCACCGGGCGCTCTTCTGCGGCCGTGCGGCGACGCGGAGATACGCATGGCTTCTGCAGCGGAACAACTCGCATCCAATCTGAACTTCTCGACCTTTGCCAAGGCGACGGATCTGAAGAAGCGGATCTGGTTCACCCTTCTGGCGCTTCTCGTGTACCGGCTGGGTACGCATATCCCGCTTCCCGGTATCAATCTCGATGCCTATGCCCAGGCCTTCCAGGGCCAGTCCGAGGGCATCCTCGGCATGTTCAACATGTTCTCGGGCGGCGCGGTGCAGCGCATGGCGATCTTCGCGCTTGGCATCATGCCCTATATCTCGGCCTCGATCATCGTGCAGCTCCTGACCGCCGTCGTGCCGTCGCTGGAAGCGCTGAAGAAGGAAGGCGAGCAGGGCCGCAAGATCATCAACCAGTATACCCGCTACGGCACGGTGGTGCTGGCGACGGCGCAGGCCTATGGCATTGCGATCGGCCTGCAGTCCGGCGCCAATCTGGTCACCGATCCCGGCTGGTTCTTCATTCTCTCCACCGTCGTCACGCTTGTCGGCGGCACCATGTTCCTGATGTGGCTTGGGGAGCAGATCACCTCGCGCGGCATCGGCAACGGCATTTCGCTGATCATCTTCTCCGGCATCGTCGCGGGCCTTCCGGCCGCCGTCGGCAACATGCTGGAACTGTCGAGCGTCGGTTCGATCTCGGCTTTCGTCACGATCCTGATCCTCGTCGTAGTGATCGCGGTGTTCGCGCTGATCGTCTTCGTGGAACGCGCCCAGCGCCGGCTTCTGATCCAGTATCCGAAGCGCCAGGTCGGCAACCGCATGTTCCAGGGCGACACCTCGCACCTGCCGCTGAAGCTCAACACCTCGGGCGTCATCCCGGCAATCTTCGCGTCCTCGCTGCTTCTGCTGCCGGCGACGCTTGCGGGCTTCACGTCTTCGGAACTGCCGAGCTGGGCGACCGCCATCATCGCATCGCTCGGCCATGGTCAGGCGCTCTACATGATCGTCTACGGCCTGCTGATCGCGTTCTTTGCCTTCTTCTACACCGCCATCGTCTTCAACCCGAAGGAAACGGCGGATAATTTGAAGCGGCATGGCGGCTTCATTCCGGGCATCCGCCCCGGTGAGCGCACCGCCGAATACATAGACTATGTTCTGACTCGCATTACCGTTGTCGGTGCGATCTATCTGGTCTTCGTCTGCATCCTGCCGGAGATCCTCGTGGCCCGCACTGGCGTGTCTCTGGCACTTGGCGGCACCTCGCTGCTCATTATCGTCAGCGTGACCTTGGATACCGTATCGCAGATCCAGGGACATCTGATTGCCCAGCAGTATGAGGGGCTGATCAAGAAATCGAAATTGCGGGGAGGAAAGAGGGGACGATGAGACTTATACTTCTGGGACCGCCGGGCGCCGGCAAGGGGACGCAGGCGCAGCGCATCGTTGCCAGGCATGGCATCCCGCAGCTTTCCACGGGCGATATGCTGCGTGCGGCTGTGGCTGCCGGGACCGAGGTCGGCAAGAGGGCCAAGGCGCTTATGGATGCCGGCGAACTCGTGCCCGACGATGTGGTCAACGCGATCGTTTCCGATCGGATCGAGCAGGCGGATTGCGCCGGCGGGTTCATTCTCGACGGCTATCCCCGCACTTTGGTGCAGGCCGACGCAGTCGACGCCATGCTGAGCGAGAAGGGGCTGTCCCTCGACGTTGCCATCGAACTCGCCGTCGATGATTCGGCGATGGTCGGTCGTATCCTCCGACGCGCGGAAGAGGCTAAGGCCAGCGGTGAGCCGGTCCGCAAGGATGACAACGCGGAGGTCTATGCCGACCGGCTTCGCGCCTATTACAAGAGCACGGCGCCGCTGATCGGCTATTATTATGCCAAGGGCAAACTGCGCACGGTTGATGGCATGGCGGACATGGATGCCGTGACCGCCGAAGTGGAGAAAATTCTGGCCGACGCTTCGGCCTGACGCGATTGTGCGCAGGCCGCCGCAAGGCGGTGGCCTGACGTTATAAAATTTGAGGAATCGGTTGCATTACGGCGCTGTTTCCGCTATGAGCGCTCCAACTCGCGACGTGGGGCAAGACGGTTAACGGTCCTTTTAGATTCTTTCAGGACGCGTCTTGTTACGAATATCGGTCGCGGCCGAGCAATGACAGGCGGGTTATCCGCCAAAGAAACCGGCAGTTTCTTGCGACATCAAGCTGCCAACAGAAAATGCTAAGGAGAATCGGCGTGGCTCGTATTGCTGGCGTCAACATCCCGACTGCCAAGCGCGTTGTTATCGCGCTGCAGTATATTCACGGGATCGGACCGAAATTCGCGCAGGAAATCTGCGAAAAGGCTTCCATCCCGGC
>NZ_DEPM01000203.1:3959-4555 GCF_002358775.1 Martelella sp. UBA3392 | reverse complement strand
CCGTAGGCGTCGGCGAGCGCGTCGCGGAACCAGGCCGTGGTGTGCTCCGTACGGGTGATGGCGGAGCCGACGGTCACCGCAAAGGCCCCGGCGCGGGCGGCATCGGCTGCCTGCTGCGGCGTGCGGATCCGGCCCTCGGCAATGACATAGGGCGTGAGCCGGGCCATCTCGGTGATCAACGCGATATCTGGGTCATCCGGCTCGGGGCCGCCGACATAGCCGGACAGCGTTGTGCCGACGAAATCCATGCCGCAATCCAGCGCATGGCGGGCGTCTTCGAGTGAGGAGCAGTCAGCCATGGTGAGCTTGCCCAGCGCCCGGGCCGCGACGACGAGATCGGCAAGGGTCTCCGGGCGCGGCCTGTCTGTGGCGTCGATCGCGATGATATCCGCGCCCGCGTCCGCCAGGTCCTGGACATCGGAGATGAACGGCGTGATGCGAACCGGGCTGTCTTCAAGGTCGCGCTTGACGATGCCGATGATCGGCACGTCGACCTTCTCGCGTACGGCACGGACATAGCGCGCGGATTCGATCCTGAGCGCGGTGGCACCGGCCGCGACAGCCGCCATGGCAAACCCCGCCACGAAGACCGGCTC
>NZ_DEPM01000203.1:0-3660 GCF_002358775.1 Martelella sp. UBA3392 | reverse complement strand
AAACCCCGCCACGAACACCGGCTCGTCCATCGGCCCGCCGGGCACGGGCTGGCATGAAACGATCAGGCTGTTTTTCAGAATGTCTGGCTGCACCGGAATCCTCGCTGCTTTTTGCCCATAGCACCGCAATAGAGACCAGAATGCAACCAGTTTATGACTGGTATTATCGCTGAAGCTCGAAGACGAAGTCGTAGACATCGCCGCGATAGCGCGTCTCGCAATATTCCACGACCTCGCCCTGCGCCAGGAAGCAGCGGCGTTCGGTCACCAGAAGCGGCGCGGCGGGCGGGCAGGCGAGCCGCTCGCTGTCCTCGCGCGAGGCCGCGCGGGTGCGCATGCGCTGAACCGCCCGTTGCGGCAGAAAGCCGCGCGCCTCCAGCGCCTCATAGAGCGAATTTCCGACCAGTTCGGGCGAGGGCAGATAGCGCTGCGGCACGCTGGCGATCTCGATCGCGATCGGTTTGCCGTCAGCCGTGCGGATGCGCTGTATGCGCAGGATCTGCTCGCTGCCGCCGATGCCGAGCGCCATCATTTCGGTGGGCGAAGGCCGGCTGATAAGCTTGGAAAGCCAGATACATCCGGGCTCCATGCCGCGCGAGCGGATGTCTTCCGAAAAGCTGGTGAGCGTCGACAGCGTCTTTTCGACCTTGGAGGCGATCTCCGTTCTCGCGCCGTGGCGGCGGCTGAGCAACCCGTCCTCCTGCAACAGCGCAAAGCTCTTGCGCACCGTGACCCGCGAAAGCCCCAGCGCATCGGCCAGAATCCGCTCACCCGGCAACCGCTCGCCGGCATGCAGCGCATTGGACAGGATCACCTGCTCAAGCGCCGCCTTCAGCCGCTTGTACAAGGGGATATCGGCTGAACTGCCGGCAAGGGCAGTGCGCACGCGCTCGATAATATCCGTCGCGGCCATGGGTGATTCCGGTGGCTCCAAAAAAGTTATGTGGACTTATACTGGTATTATCCCTGGATGGCAAATCTGCGAGGTCGCTCACCCGCAGCCGGATTTCCTCGTTGGCTGGGCGGCCGGGGACTGCAAAGATTATAAGTAAAAATAGTAATATGCATCGGTATATACATGTTCATATCACAATAATTACTATTAATAAAAATTAAAATAGCCAAACAAGTTTATTGATATTGATTAAACATAAGTATAAAATAGAGGATATTAAAGATACATGTAGTATAAATTCGAATTAAGGCTATGCCGATGGCGGTTGCCGTTGTCGGCATGTTGCCGGAGGTATTTTGATGACCTTGGCGCAGCACAGGGAAGGTTCCGTTCTCGCATTGAGAAAGTGGCTTCAAGCGCCGCAGTCACGGCTCTTCCGCATGGTCGTCGGCGGGGCGGTGGCGGGCTGCCTCTTTCTCCAAAGCGGCGTTCTTCCCGGGCGGTCAGGCGTGGCGCATGCGCAGAGCTGTGAGTTGAACACCGTGTCCAACGACGGCAGCGTTAGCATCCCAACCGGGCACCGTCGCCAGCAATGCGAGGTCGCTCCCGCTTCAAAGACCTTTTCCCAGAATTCTCCAGTGATCACGGATGCCCGCGCGCCGGTTGAGACCACCGGCGGCAGTGTCGATGCAGTGGCACCCAGCCAGGGCGAACCCAAAAATGACCCGATCCACAGGGGAGCCGGGCTAGGAAAAGTGATCAGCAGCCGGGCCAGCTGGACCAACGAAAAGGGCACGCGCACCTATGACTGGAAATCGAACAGCGCCTTCGTCGGCGGCGATTTCGCAACGTTTTCGAATATGCGCTTTGGCGCGCTTGCCGGCTACGGTCATTCGAGTTACGAGGTCGACGAGGGAAATGCCCGGGGAACGTCCGACGACTTTACGGTCGGCGTCTATGGCGGCGGCGCCTTCAGCGGCTTCGAGGTCGATTTCGGCGCGGCCTATACCTGGCGCGACGCCGTAAGCCGCCGCGATATCGAGTTCCTGGAACTGTCAGAGCGGATCAGGGGCCGTTTTGATGGCGGGACCTTCCAGCTTTTCGGCGGCATCAGCTATGCGTTCGAGGTCACCGACACTCTCCAGTTCGGACCGTTCGTGGATGTTGTCTATGTCCATCAGAAAGCGGATGCGTTCACGGAAACGGGCCGGTTTGCGGTGTTGTCTTCTTTGAGCCAGACGATGGATACCGGGTTCACCACGATAGGCCTCAGCGGGACTCACGAGTTCGCGCTCGGCAGCTATGAGAGCCAGATCACGTCGTCGATCGGATGGCGCCATGGTTACGGCGATCTCGATTCGGATACGATGGTGGCGTTTTCGGGAGGCGATCCCTTCGGCGTGACCGGCACGCCGCATGCGGTTGACCATGCGGTGCTCTCGGTTGGCTGGCAAACCGCGTTGCAGGATAATGTCAGCCTTGGCATCACCTATACCGGCGAGTTTGGCGACAGCGCCCGGAGCCAGAACCTGACGGCGTTGCTGAGTGTCAAGTTCTGAGAACCGGCAAGGGAAACCGCCTTGGGCTGCCCATTCGGAACCGTATTTCGGTCGTTTGAAGCAAGCAATGGCGGCTTCCCGCCTCACGTCGGAGCCGCCCAAATCCAGGCGCTACCGACCAGGTCTCGCCGGTGCGGTCGAAGCGCGCTCCACCAGCCAGCAAGCCAGCTCCACGCGTCGCGCGGGCAGGCGGGTGACGCCGAGATCGTCGAGCAGCAGGCTCAGCGCTGCTGAACCGATGTGGCGCATCGGGATATGCATGGTCGTCAATGGCGGATCGGAAAAGCCCGACAGCGGCAGATCGTCCATGCCAACTACGGAAAAGTCCTCCGGCACGCGATAGCCCGCCTGCTGGATCGCGAGCATCGCGCCGTAGGCGAGGCTGTCGCCGGCGGTGAGGACGGCGGTAAAATCGGCGCCGCGCTTTTCCAGCCGGTCGGCGATCGCGCGGCTTGCAAGTTCCGGCAGCCAGTCATCGACGGTCACCACGAGATCGTCGATCTCCTCGATGCCACGAGCGCGCAACGCATCGCGCCAGCCCTCAAAGCGGCGCTCGATCGTCCGCCGGCCGGGATGCATCAGGAACAGGATGCGGCGGTGGCCGAGATCGAGAAGGTGGTCGGCGGCGAGCCGCGCTGCGGAGCGGTTGCAGGGCGTTACGCTGGAGTGGCGCATGGCCGGGTCGTCGCCATTGATCAGCACGATCGGCTTTGAAAATCCGCCCGAACGGGTAAGCACCTGCGCATCATCCAGCGTCAGAAACAGGCAGCCTGCAACGGAGGCGTCCGCCTCGCCCTCGGCCAGAAGCTGCGCCTCATCCTCGGGGGTGGCCACCGCGCGGGTGACCAGCTCGATGCCGAGCGCCTCGGCCCGTTCGTTGAGGCCGTCGAGAACGTGGTAGGTGAACTGGTTGCGCTGGTGGTCGATCATCGCGACGCTTGACGTGGCAAGGATAATGCGGCGGCCGGCGGCCGATGTCGGGTTGACATAGCCAAGCGCCAGCGCGGTCTCGACGATCTTCGCGCGCAATTCGTCCTTCACCCCGCCAGTGCCCGCGAGCGCCCGCGAGGCGGTCGATACCGACACCCCGCAATTGCGGGCGATTTCCTCCAGCCGGACCCGTCGGTTCGGCTTGCCGCGCTTGCCGTGAATCGTGAATGCCTCCTGTTTGCGCCAAAACTGCAAAAAATTTGCAAATTGCGCAAC
>NZ_DEPM01000276.1:13578-32880 GCF_002358775.1 Martelella sp. UBA3392 | reverse complement strand
CGTAGGACTGGAACACCATGGCGAGGCCGCGGTCCTTGGGATCAAGCTCGGTAACGTCGCGCCCGCCAATGGTGATGCGGCCGTCCGAGACCTCGATGAGCCCGGCAAGCAGGTTCAAAAGCGTGGTCTTGCCGCAGCCGGACGGGCCGAGCAGCACCAGAAAGGCGCCGTCATCGACGGAAAGATTGAGATCGTCCAGCACGGTCAGCGCGCCGTAATCCTTGACGATGTGTTCGAAACGGATCTCAGGCATGGATTATCCCTTGATTGCGCCGGCAGTGATCCCCTGCACGAAAAACTTGCCGAGAAAGAAATAGATGACGAGCGGCGGGATCGCGGTCAGAAGCGCTGCCGCCATGTTCTCGTTGTAGCGGACCTCACCGGTGGTGGTGATCACCACATTGGCGAGAATGACGGTCATCGGCTGGGTGCCGAGGCCGCCGAATGTCAGTCCGACCAGGAAGTCGTTCCAGATGTGGGTGATCTGCATGATCAGCACCACGATCAGGATGTTGCCGGACATCGGAATGATGATCTCGACGAACACCCGCCAGAACGAGCCGCAATCCATCATCGCCGCGCGCATGATCTCGTCGGGTATGTCCTTGTAATAGTTCCGGAAGATCAGGGTCAGCAGCGGGAGCGACAGGATTGCGTGGACGATCGCGATGCCCCAGACCGTGCCATAGACCTTGACGAGGCCCGACAGCACGATCAGCGGGATCATGATGATCTGGAAGGGCACGAAGGCACACATGAACAGAAGGAACATGAACGGCCCGGCCCAGCGCACATTCCACAGCGCCAGCGCATAACCGGTGACCGAGGAGACCGCGAGCGACAGGATCAACGAGGGAAACAGGATCATCAGCGAATTGACGAAGCCGACCTTGAGCCCGTTGCAGTTGATCCCGGAACAGGCATCGTTCCACGCCGTCAGCCAGGGTTGAAGCGTCCATGTCGTCGGCAGCGCGAAAATGTCGCCGAGCCGGATCTGGTCCATGGTCTTCAGAGAGGTGACGACGATGACGTAGAGCGGCAGGCAGAAGAACGCCGCGCACATGACGAGGAAAACCAGGATGGCAATCGACCGCGGACTGATCCGCTTCTTCGGCCGGGGAAAATAGACCGGGCGATCGGTCACCGCGCGCTGCCTAGCCGCGGGAAACGGCGCTGTCGGTCCGGCATCTGTCGGAAGCGTCATGCGGGGCTCCCCTTGCGGCGCTGCTGCCAGGCCGTCAGCATCACCAGCGGCAGGAACACGGCGAGCGTGATCAGCAGCATGATGACCGCGGCGGCGGAGGCATAGCCGAGATTGGATTTCTGCCAATAGGCGTTGACGGTGAAATAGGCCGGCACATAGGTCGATTGCCCCGGCCCGCCATTGGTCATGGCGACCACGATGTCATAGGCCTTGACCACGCCGAGCGAGAGCAGGATGGCGCAAGTGAGAAAGGTGAAGCGCATCATCGGCACGATGATCTCGATATAGAAGCGGAACGTGCCGACGCCATCGAGCTTGGCCGCGCTCCAGATTTCCGAATTGATGCCCTTCAGCCCGGCCAGCATCAGAGCCATGTAGAAGCCGGAGCCCTGCCAGATCGAGGCGAGAATGATGCCGTAGATCGCGGTATCGCCGGAGGACAGCCAGTCGAACCGCACCCATTCCATGCCGATCGAATGGAAGAAATTCTGCAGGCCGAGGCTCGGATCGAACAGCCAGCGCCAGGCGACGCCGGTGACGATCAGCGACACGGCGAGCGGATAGAGAAAGACCGTGCGGAAGACGCCCTCCCCGCGCTTCTCGGCATTGATCAGGCAGGCAAGAATGAAACCGAAGCCGATCGCCAGCGTGCTGCCGACACCGAGAATCAGAAGGTTTTTCAGCGAGATGAGCCAGGCGTCATCCTTGAACAGACGCTCGTACTGGCGCGACCAATCACCCCAGTCGATGGCATAATCCGGAAACCGCCGGCTGCGGGTGAAGCTCAGATAGATGGTCCAGAGCATCGACCCGAAAAAGGCGACGAATGTGATGATGACCGCCGGCGCCAGGGCAAGCTGGGGCGACCATCGGCTCCACCGAATACGCATGTTCCTCCCTTTCCGCCTGCCCCTTGCGCCGGGGTCCGCGGCTTTCTGCAACATCGCTCCCATCAATGTTGTATTACCGGTAACATACGGCTATGTTCGTATTCCGGTCAACAGAGAAAATCGGCGAGCACGCTTTTCGCGCCAAAAGCTCCGGTTGTCGCCTGCATTGCCGGCCGCCGGCGGAGGAACGGTTAAAAGAACAGGGTGGAGGAGAAATATGAAGAAAAATCAATATGGTATGCCCTTGATGGGGCTCGGCACGTTCGACCGTACGGGATCCGCCGGTATCGATGCGATCCTGACGGCGCTGGAAATCGGCTACCGACACATCGACACCGCGCAAACCTATGACACGGAGCGCGAATGCGGCGAGGCGCTTCGCCGCTCCGGATTGAAACGGGAAGACGTGTTCGTCACGACCAAGATTTCCACGGAGAATTTCGGCCCCGGCATGCTGGCGCCGTCGCTCCGGCAGAGCCTTGACCGGCTCGGCCTCGATCAGGTCGATCTCACCCTGCTCCACTGGCCCTCGCCGAAGAACAAGGTCGCGCTTTCGACCTATGTCGAGCAGATCGCGGAGGCGCACGCGGCCGGTCTGACGCGGATGATCGGGGTCTCGAATTTTACCCGGTTTCTCCTTGCCGAGGCCCAGACGATGCTGGGAGACCTCAGGATCGTCAACAACCAGTTCGAGTGCCACCCCTACCTTCAGAACCGGATTCTGGCCGATTATTGCCGGGAAAATGGGATTTCCGTCACATGCTACCTGCCGATTGCCAGGGGCAAGCTCGCGGGCGACCCCGTGCTGGAGCCGCTGGCCGCGGAGAAAAACTGCACCGTCGAACAGCTTGCTCTCGCCTGGTCCATGGCCAAGGGTCATGCGGTTATCCCGGCGTCGGGAAAGCCGGAGCGGCTGAAGAGCAATTTCGCCGCACAGGCGGTAACGTTGAGCGATGAGGATATGGCGACGATCGCCAGGGTCGATTGCGGCCGGCGCTATATCGATTTCGACTGGGCGCCCGACTGGGACTGAGGACGGCATTGACAAGTCATGCGGCTTGGCTAAAACCTGTTCGTATTACCGGTACTACAGGCCGGACACGATCCCGGGCACCGCACCTTGCCAGGTATCGTCCTTATCTTCAAAAACGTGCGCGGGAGGAGTTTCATGAAGGGTATCGTTCACATCGGGCATGTCGCCATCAAGGTGACAGACCTCGAAAAGTCACTGGAATATTATGAAAAACGCCTGGGCTTTCCGGAGATGCTGCGTCTGCACAATGACGACGGCACGCCGTGGCTGGTCTATCTGAGGATCACCGACGACCAGTATCTGGAGATTTTCCCGGGCGCCGAAAACGACCGGGCGCCGGGCTGGAACGCCAATGGCGTCAACCACATGTGCTTCACGATAGAGGACCTCGACGGCACGGTTGCCCGCATCGAGGAAGCGGGTATAACGCTTCTGTCGCCGATCAAGGAAGGGCTCGACGGAAACCGTCAGGCCTGGCTTGAGGACCCGGACGGCAACCGCATCGAACTGATGGAAATGAAGCCCGGCTGCATGCAATTCGAGGCGATCGAGCGCCTTCACCGCGAAGGCCGCTGAGACGAATTCGAGCCTGCCGGTCTTCGGGCCGGCGGCCCACCGCAGAAAGGATGACTGTCAGGCATGGGCAATTCAGGGGCCCGGCTCGCCGATATCGCGGCCCGGACCGGCTATTCCAAAAACACCGTTTCTCTTGCCCTGCGCGACAGTCCGCGCATTCCCGAGGCGACGCGTGACCTCATCCGCACCGCCGCGCGCGAACTCAACTACCTGCCCAATCACGTCGCCAAGTCGCTGACCAGCCGCGAGACCAAGACCATCGGCCTCGTGCTTGCCGACATCACCAACCCGATCCTCACCGAAACCTCGCGGATGATCGAGAAGGAACTGGCGAAGCTCGGTTACGGCACGCTGTTTGCTACTTCCAACAATACGCGGCGCGAGGAAGTCGCGGCCATCGAAATGTTCCGTTCCCGCCAGGTTGACGGCATGCTGATCTACCCCGCGCGCGGCGATCGCAATTTCGAGCACCTGATCAAGCTGCGCCGGGCCAATTTTCCGGTGGTGCTGCTGACCTGCGGAGAGAATATCGGCGTCGATATGGTCGGGGTTGATGAAAAAGTCGGGGTCTACAAGGCCGTTAGGCATTTCATCGATCTCGGGCACCGGCGCATCGGCACGCTCGACAGCAATGCCTCCGAAGGCAACCATGAAAAGTTCGACGGCTACGTTCAGGCGCTTGCAAGCGCCGGCATCGCTTTCGATCCCGAGTTGCAGGTTTCGCCCGCTGGCTATGGCCCGGCTGCCGGATACTGGGCGATGGACACGCTGATGGCCGCCGCAAACCGGCCCAGCGCGGTTTTCGTGGCCAATGATTATATCGCTGTCGGCGCGGTGCGCTGGTGCCAGAAGCATGGGCTCCGTGTCCCCGAAGATGTCGCGCTGATCGGTTTCGACAATCTGGAAATGAGCGAATTCCTGAGCGCGCCGCTGTCGAGCGTGAGCTATGAGATCGATATCCTGACACGACTCGCGATCGAACGGCTTCTGAAGCTGATCGCGGCATCCGGCAAACTGCCTTCTCCGCGCGTTACGATGATAGAACCGGAACTTGCGATCCGCGACAGCAGCGGCAGTGCGCTTTAGGACCGGCCAAGCCCGGCGCTTGACTTCGGCCCCTCCGAGTTCGTCGAGGAGCAGCAGAAAATCCTGCGCGCGGGGCCGCGATTGGAACCGCAATCTTGTTGCTGATTGGCCGCCCACCGGGGCAGGCGATCGGCACCTTGCAGAAATCAGGCCGCAAAGGTTGATGGCGGACCTGGCCGAGCCGCTGCCAAGGCAGCCTTGCCCGGCCAGTCTAGAGCGTTTCCGCATTTCACGGAAACGCTCTATCTCTTTGTTTTTACGCAATTCCGGACGGTGAACCGGTGTTCACTACATCTGGAATTGCTGTAACGCGGTGGTCAGCCGAGCGAGATGGTGATTTCCTCGACCTCTGCCTTGGAGGCGCCGCGATAGGCGGTGACTTCGATCTCGACCTTGAAGTCCGGGGCGCCGAGCGGCGAGCAGGTGACGGTGCGCTGCGGATCGATGCCGCGGAAGCGCTCGCCGACATATTCCATCACCGCCTTGGCATCTTCGACGTAGGGGATGAAGATCTTCGACTGGACGACATCGGCAAGGCAGGAATCGACCGCCTTCAGCGCGCCCTCGATATTGTCGAAGCACTGGCGGGCCTGCTCGACCGGATCGGTCGACATTTCGCGGGTCTTGTAGTTGCGGCCGGCGGTGTTGGACACGAAAATCCAGTCGTCGACGCAGACGATGCGCGAATAGCTCTCCTTGGTTTCGAAGATGGAGCCGGATTTGACTTTGGTGATCTTGACCATGATTTTTCCTGTTCTGTTTGGGTTTGAGAAGGACAAAGGAAGAGTGTCCGCAGGCGCTGCCGCCTGCGACGAGGATGGGAATCGGATGAAATGCCGGCGGGGCGATTACTGCTTGTAAAAGCGCTCCGCCGTCGCCGCGCTGATGCGCCCTTCGGCAAGGTCGCGCCGGACGGCTGCCGGGTCGCGGCCAGCCGGATCGCCGTAACCGCCGCCGCCGGGGGTGGTGATCGAGACGATCTGGCCGGGCTTCAGGTCGACCATGCCAGCGAAATCCGTGCGGCCGTCGCCGAAGTCGAGCACGGTGCCCCGCGCGGACGTCCCGCCATCGAGGCCCCAGGGCTCCGAGGCCACGCGCGAACCCTCGACGGTGAACCGGCAGGCCTTTTCCGCGCGGTAGACCCGGCGCACGCCCATGCCGCCGCGCCAGGTGCCGGCGCCGGCGGAATCATCCACCAGTTCGTAGCGCATGAGCGTCAACGGATATTCGAGTTCCAGCGATTCCACCGGCAGGTTCGAGGTGTTGGTGAGGCTGACATGGATGCCCGAAAGCCCATCGGCGGATGGCCGCGCGCCGCCGCCGCCGCCGATGGTTTCGAGATAGACCCAGATCGAGCCGTCTTCATGGGTGCCGTTGAAGATCGCGCCGGTGCAGCAGCCGTTGCCGGCCGCCATGACCCTGCCGGGAAGCGCCTTGGCGAGCGCGCCGTAGACGAGGTCACAGACCCGCTGGGCCGCCGCTATGCGGCCATCGACGGCCGCCGGATGCTCGCAATTGAGGATCGAGCCCTTCGGCGCGGTCACCGTCAGCGGGCGGGCAAGGCCGGCATTGGGCAGGATCGTCGGATCGACGACCGATTTCACCGCGAAATAGCTCGCCGCCAGCAGCGAGGTGTAGATCAGGTTCAGCCCGGCGCGCAGCTGCGGCGGGCCGTCGAAGGCGAGCGTCATCTCGTCCCCGGCAATGGTGATCTCGACGGACAGCCGGATCCGGTCGCCGCGCTGGTTCGAGTCGAACTGGTCGGAGAAGCTGTAGGTGCCGTCGGGAATGGCGGCGATGCCGGCGCGCATCTTGCGCTCGGCATAATCCTGCAACGCCTCGCCGGCGGCCAGCACCTTGTCCGTGCCGTATTTGCCGCAGAGATCCTGCATGCGCTGGACGGCGAGCCGGTTGGCCGACATCTGGGCGCGCAAGTCGGAGAGGCGTTCGCGCGGAACCTGGCAGTTGAGCAGGAACATCTCCTGCAGGTCCTGGTTCAGCACGCCCTCGCGATAGAGCCGGACCGGCGGAATGCGCAGGCCTTCCTGATAGATATGCTCGTGGCCGCGATCGGCGAAGTCCGAATGGTGGGCGGTGTTGACGGCCCAGGTCACCAGCGTGTCATCGACGAAGATCGGCTCGGCGAGCACGATATCCGGCAGATGGGTCGCCCCGCCCGCATAGGCGTCATTGGCCATGAACACATCGCCGGGCTTGATGTCGTTCATCTTGAACCGACCGTAGATCGCGCCGATCACGCCGAGGAAGGAGCCGAGATGCATCGGGATATGCTCGGCCTGGCAGAGCGTGTTGCCGTGGCGGTCGAACAGCGCGGTCGAGCAGTCGCGGCGCTCCTTGATATTGGTCGAATAGGAGGCTCGCACCAGCGCCTCGCCCATCTCCTCGACGATGGACTGCAGCGCCGAGCCGATGACTTCTACCGTGATGGGATCGATCGTGGTCATCGTTCAAACCTCCAGGATGAGATTGAGATAGGGGTCGATCGTGCCGGTCATTTCCGGCAAAAGCACAGTGGTCGTGTCCATCTGTTCGACAATCGCCGGGCCGGTGATGACATTGCCGGCCTTTAGCAGGCTGCGTTCATAGACCGGGCAGGCGACGAAACCGCCGGCCTCCGACATCCACACTTCACGTTCGCCGATCTTCGCCCCCGCGGCATCGGGCCCGTGATCGTCCTGGCGCTGGAATTCGGCCTTGTCGACGATGCCGGCGGCCTCGACGCGCAGGGTGACGAGCTGGATCGGCTCGCCCTCGGCGATGAAGCCGAAGCGCTGGCGGTGCGCCGCCTCGAAGCCCTTCTCGAGTGCTGTGAAGGTCTCCGCCGTGATCGACCCCGCCGGAACCGTGACCGAGAGCTCGTAATTCTGCCCGGCATAGCGCATGTCGACCGTGCGGATGATGACGCGACGATCTTGCGCGATGTTTTCCGCCGCGAACCAGACATCGGCCTGTTCGGCAAGTGTCGCGAAACCTTCCTCCACGGCTGGGCGTGCAGCGTCCGACAGTTCCATCAGCCGCGACAGGGCGAAATCGGAGCGCAGATCGGTCAGCAGCAGCCCGAGCGCGCAGAGCGTTCCGGGCGTCAGCGGCACGATCACCGTCTTCATGTCCAGTTCCCGCGCAAGGCGGGCGGCATGCAGCGGTCCGGCGCCGCCGAAGGCCATCAGCGCGTAATCGCGCGGATCATGGCCGCGCTGGACCGAGATCACCCGGATCGCCTTCGCCATATTGGCGGTGACGACGGAGATGATGCCCTGCGCCGTCTCCATCACGCCAACGCCGAGCCTGTCGGCGAGCCGCTGGATCGATTGAAGCGCCAGGTCATGCCGCACCTTCATGCGGCCGCCGAGGATTTCGACCGGGTTCAGCGTCTGCAGCACGATATTGGCGTCGGTGACCGTCGGCTCCTCATTGCCGAGCCCGTAGCAGACCGGGCCCGGATGGGCGCCGGCCGAGCGCGGCCCCACCTTCAGCAGGCCGCCGGTATCGACATGGGCGATCGACCCGCCGCCGGCGCCGACCGTGTGGATATCGAGCATCGGCGCCTTGATCGGATAGCCATGGACATCGGCCTCGCCGGTGAGCTGGCAGACGCCGTTCTGGAGAAGCGCCACGTCGGACGAGGTGCCGCCGACATCGAAGGTGATGATGTTGGCAAAACCGGCCATCCGGCCGATCGCCTGCGCGCCGACAACGCCGGTCGAGGGACCGGAGAGCACGGTGCGCACCGGCAGGCTGCTCGCCTGATCGAAGCCGATCACGCCGCCATTCGACTGGGTGAGCTGCGGCGCGACCTTGAGGCCGATCTCGGACAGGCGGTCCTTCAGCCGGCGGATATAGCGCTGCATCACCGGGCCGAGATAGGCGTTGACGACCGTGGTCGATAGCCGCTCATATTCGCGGAACTCGGGCGCGACGGCATGGGAGGTAGAGACGAACACCTCCGGCAGTTCCTCCGCCGCGATCGCGAGCGCGCGCTCTTCGTGCGCGGTATTGAGGAAGCCATAAAGGAAGCAGATCGCCAGCGCCTTGATATCCTCGGCGGCAAGCGCGCGGAAGGCTTCACGCAGCGCATCCTCGTCGAGCGGCACGGCGACGCTGCCATCGGCCTTCAGCCGCTCCGGCACTTCGCGGCGCAGATCGCGGGTGACGAGCTGTTCCGGCTTTTCGGCGAACATGTCGTAGAGGTTGGGGCGCTTCTGGCGGCCGATCTCGAGCAGGTCGCGGAACCCATCGGACACCACGAGGCCCGTTTTCACGCCGCGCAGTTCGATCAGCGCATTTGTGGCGACCGTGGTGCCGTGACCGAGAAAGGCGAGATCGGCGGCCTTCGCGCCAACCTTTTCCAGCCCCTCGACCACGCCTTGGGCGATCGCCCGCGACGGATCGTCCGGGGTGGACGAGACCTTCCAGATCTCGATTGCTCCGGTTTCATCATTGAAGAGGCAGACATCGGTGAATGTTCCGCCGGAATCGACGCCGATTCTCCAGGCCATATCGTGTTCCCTTTGTTTTGACGCGCGTTGCGAACGAAAAAGTCTGCACCTTTTTTCCGCCCGCGCGCCGTGCCGTCGCGTCGCTCTTCAGGCGGCCTTGGCAGTCTTCGAAAAGCGTTCATACCGGAAAGGCGCCGGATCAACGCAGGTTTTTTCATTGCGGACAATCTCGGCCATCAGGCGGCCCGCCCCCGGCCCGCTGCCGAAGCCGTGGCCGGAAAAGCCCGATGACAGATAGAGGCCGGGCACGGCCGCAATCGGGCCGATCACCGGAATGGCATCCGGCGTCGCATCGATCATGCCGGCCCAGCTGTGGGTCAGGCGGGCATCGGCGAAGGCCGGAAAGGCGCGCTTCAGGTTGCGGACCGCATTGCGGTTGAACGGCGCATGCGGGACAGGGTCGAGCGTGCGGATCGTCTCGAAGGGCGTAGCCTCATCGAGCGACCAGTGGCGCGGCATTTTCATCTCGCTCACCGTCTGGCCGTTGACGCGCAGCTTCAGCTCCCGCCAGCTCGTCATGAGCGTCGGCAGGAAGTCGAAGAACAGGCGGAAGCTGTCCGGCGTGACCGGCGCGACATTGGCATTGCGCTGGGCAATGGTATAGCCGCCGTCGAGACGCTTGCGGAAGGAGAAATCGCCGCCGCCGACCGGCATTTCCGGCACGGCGCCCTCGCTTTCGATCCGCGCGGCCGTGCCGAGCAGCTTCAGTTGCGGGAAATCGAGGCCGAGATTGCCAAGGAACAGCCGCGACCAGGCACCCGCCGCGACGACGACGCTCGATGTCGCGATCGTGCCCTTCTCCGTCACCACGCCGCTGATGCGACCGCCCGCCGTCTCGATCCCGCGCACGGCGCAGTTTTCGATGATCGTTGCGCCGAGACGCACGGCGGCCGATGCCATCTGCGGCACGGCCCTTTCCGGCTCGGCGCGGCCATCATTGGCGGTATGGAGCCCCAGCGTATATTGCGCGGCAATGCCCGGCAGCAGTTTCCGCAGACCGGCGGAATTAAGAAGCGTCGAAGGCATGCCGGCCTCGCGGCCATATTTCTCCCAGGCGGTGAATTCGGCGATCTCGGCCTTGGTGCGGCAGACATAGGTGATGCCGGTTTCGCGGAATCCGGTCTCGATGCCGAAGCGGCGATCGATATCGCGCCAGAGGTTGAGGCTTTCGATCGTCAGCGGCAATTCGGCGGGATCGCGCCCCATCTGCCGCACCCAGCCCCAGTTGCGCGAGCTCTGCTCGGCGGCGACCGTGCCCTTTTCGCAAAGGACCACGTTGACCCCGGCCTCGGCCAGGAACAGGGCGGTCGTGACCCCGGCAATGCCGCCGCCGATGACGACGACATCGGCGCTTCCAGGCAGGGGAGCGGAAAAGCCCGGACGTTGCAAATTCGGAACCGGCATGGCGCTCTCCTCAGAGCATGTCTTCGAGGCGGCAGTTGACCAGCATTTCCGCCATCGCCGCATTGTTGGGGAGCTCGATCGCGGTGCGCACCAGTTCGGCCATGGTCTCCGGCTGGATCATGTCCTCGGGTTTGACCTTGCTGGTGTAGGAGCTCATCTCCGTGCGCACGAAGCTCGGGCAGATCGCGGTGGCGCGCACGCCCTTTTCCCAGGCGACATGACGCGTCGTGTGGGTCAGCCCCATGACCGCGAACTTGGTCATGTTATAGCCGACGAAGCCGTTGCGCACCCGCTTGCCGGACATCGAAACGATATTGACGATCCGGCCGCGACCGGTCTCTTCAAGATGCGGCAGGCAAAGCCGCGTCAGCCGGAGCGGCGCCTTGACGTTGACGGCCCAGAGGCGGTCCAGCGCCTCTTCATTGTCATCGGTGAGCAGCACCTGCTCGCCGCTCCCGGCATTGTTGATGAGGCCGTCGATGCGGCCGAAATGGGCAACCGTTTCGTCGACCCATTGCTTCGCCGTCTCCGGCTCGAAGGCATCGAAGCGGTGATAGAGCAGCTTGTCACCGGGCGCACCGAACGCGGCTTCAAGCTTGAAAACATCGCGCGCGCCGAGCGAAAGCCGGTAGCCATGCTGAAGCAGATCCCGGACGATCGCCGCGCCGATGCCGCGATTGGCGCCGGATATCAGGATAACCGGTGCGTCCTGTGGTGAAGTATGCATGTATCGAATTCTCTTGAAACGTTATCAGAAGGTCGTTCGCCGCTTTATGCGTTTATATGACGTTTTATGGTCGATTTACGGTGAGATGGCAACTGTCAATCAACAGAGAGATCAAAATATCGGGCAAAAATGCATCAAACCGCGCACCAACACGCGCTATTTTGCAGAAAAGATGAACCTTTGTGCGTTTTTTATTGACAGTTTTTGGCAAGGCTGCTTACCTTGCCAAATCCGAAGAACGAAAACGTCTCGGTGCCCGGCCGAACAGCGGGCGGGCGCAAAGCCTTACGAAAGGGGAACCGAATGACCATCACAAGACGTACGCTGATGCGCAATGCCGCCCTAGCCGGCGCGATCGGCGCCCTTGGCAACCGTGCCTTTGCCGCCTCGACCATTCGCTGGGATATGGCAGACGAGTACAATGCCGACGCCCTTTCGGGCAAGGCGTCGAAATACTTCCTGACCGAGTTGCAGAAGAAGGTCGGCGACCAGATCGCCATCACCTATCAGGGCGGCGGCGCGCTCGGCTACAAGTCGGCGGACCAGTTCGACGCCGTGCAGGACGGCGCGGTGCAGACCGCGGTGACCCTGATGACCCAGCTCGGCGGCATCGACCCGTTGTTCAACCTGTCCTCGTTGCCGTTCATCGCCAAGACGCCGAAGGAAGCCTATCTTCTGTGGCAGGCGGCCCGGCCGGAATATGAAAAGATCTTCGCCGACAACAACATGGTCCTGCTCTGGGCGATGCCGAACCCGCCATCCGGCATTTTCGCCGACCGGGCGATCACATCCATGGACGCACTCAACGGCCTGCGCATCCGCACCTATGACGTCAACGGCACGCAGACGCTGATGAAGGCCGGCGCGGCGCCGCTGCAGATCGCATGGTCCGATCTCATCCCCCAGCTTTCGACCGGCGCGATCGACGCCGTGCTCACCTCCGCCGATGGCGGCGTGCAGCTTTCGCTGTGGGACTATCTCAGCGATTTCACCGAGCTGAACTACGCCATGGGCCTATTCATGTGCCATGTGAACAAGGATGCGTTCGACGCCCTGCCGAAGGATGTCCAGGACGCCATGCTCGGCATCACGGAAAGCTGCGACGCCTATAACTGGCAGATCATGACCGACAGCATCGAGGCTTCCTACACGATCCTGCGCGACCACGGCATGACCGTCACCACGGCGGCCGATGTGCCGGACGACGTCTTCGCGACGCTGAATGCCGCCGGCGCTGCCGTGCGGGAGGACTGGGTGGCGAAAACCGGATCGCGCGGCGCCGATGTGCTGGCCAGGTTTGATGCGCTGAAGGCAGGCTGATATCTCTCCTCCTGCGGCCCGCTCCCACTATGGGGCGGGCTGTCTGATGCATTTCAATCAGCGGGCTTGCAGCACGAAGACTGTGATTGCCCGCTGCAGCGGAGACGATCATGGCGCTTGAAGAACCGCATTCACATCACATGAGCGAGGCGAGCGATGATCCGACATGGTTGCGGCTGATTGCGCATGCCTCGACGATCCTCAATCGGGCGGCGGCGGTCATCGCGGCCTGCATCCTGGTCCTGATGACGGCGTTCACGCTTCTGGAAATCTGCCTGAGGCTGTTTTCGAAATCGACCTTCATGGCCGACTCGCTGGTCGGCAACGGGGTCGCCGCCGTCGGCTTTCTGTCTGCGGCCTGGGCACTGGAGGAAGGCTTCATGATCCGCGTCAAGGTGCTGACCGATCGGGCCGGACCGAAACTGGCATGGCTATGCGAGTTCTTCACGCTCGTCGCTGTCGAGGCGCTGATGCTGTTCATGGCCTGGTACCAGTGGAAGTCCGTGTTCAAGAACTGGAGCCGGGGCACCGTTTCCGAAACCTATCTTCCCATCCCCATGTGGATCCCCGAAAGCTTCTTTCTGATCGGCCTGTCTCTGATGGCCTTTCAGGTTTTCGTGCGCATCCTCCGGCTTCTCGCCGTCGGCCATGCCGACGAGCGCGCGCTGACGCTCTAGAGCGCGTCCGGGAAAAGTGGATACCGGTTTTCCCGGACGCGCGTCAAAACAAATAGGTAGAGCATTTCGGTGATCCGGTTTTCACCGGAAATGCTCTCGCTGAGGAACGAAAGTCATGTCCGTTTCAATGTCCGTCCTGACGCTGCTGTTGCTGCTCGTCCTCTTCCTCGGCGCCGGCACGTGGATCTTCGCCGGCCTGATGCTGGTCGGCGCCGGCGCGATGTATTTCGCGCTCGATTTCAGCTGGGTCCGGATCGGCTCGATCGCCACCAAGGTCGTATCGTCCTCGGCCGTGTCGTGGGAGCTTGCCGCGATCCCGATCTTCATCTGGATGGGCGATATCATCTTCCGCACGGATATCTCGAACCGCCTGTTTCGCGGCCTCTCGCCGCTGGTATCGCGCATTCCCGGCGGCCTGCTGCACACCAATGTCATCGGCTGCACCATCTTCGCCGCGATCTCGGGCTCGTCGACGGCGACAACCGCCACGGTCGGCAAGATCACCATTCCGGAACTGAAGGCGCGCGGTTATGACGTTTCGCTCGCCTCCGGCTCGCTGGCCGGCGCCGGAAGCTTCGGGCTGCTCATTCCGCCCTCCATCGCGATGATCGTTTATGGCGTTTTGGCCCAGGTCTCGATCGCCAAGCTGTTTGCCGCCGGCCTCCTGCCCGGCGTGATGATGGCGGCGCTTTACTCCGGCTACATCGCCCTCGTCTCGCTCATCCGCCCTTCGGTGGCGCCGCCCCATGGCGAGCCGGTATCGTGGAGCGTGGTCCTGAGAGGATTGCTGGATCTGGTCCCCATCCTGGTACTGATGACGATCGTGCTGGGCGCGATCTACACCGGCGTCGCCACGCCTTCCGAGGCAGCTGCCGTGGGCGTTTTCGGCGCGATCGTGATCACGCTCGTCACCCGCCAGTTTTCCTGGCAATTGATGGCCGACAGCCTGAAAAGCACGATCCGTGTTTCTTCGATGATCCTGATGCTGATCGCGGCCTCGGCCTTCCTGTCGTCTGCGATCGCCTATATGCACCTGCCGACGATGATCACCGAAAGTATCGCCGCGATGAACCTGTCGCCCTATGGCGTTCTGCTGATCCTCGCCGTTCTCTATATCGTGCTCGGCATGTTCCTCGACGGCACGTCGATGACCGTGATGACCGTCCCGATCGCCGTGCCCCTGATCGTGCATGCCGGCTTCGA
Source organism: Martelella sp. UBA3392 (assembly GCF_002358775.1). NCBI lineage: Bacteria > Pseudomonadati > Pseudomonadota > Alphaproteobacteria > Hyphomicrobiales > Aurantimonadaceae > Martelella > Martelella sp. UBA3392. The sequence continues at coordinate 18,243 of NZ_DEPM01000276.1, read as the reverse complement.
TCCGCTCTGGTTCGGCGTCTACCTCGTCATCATGATCGAGATGAGCGCGCTTACCCCGCCGGTGGGCCTCAACCTCTTCATTCTGCAGGCGCTGACCGGGGAGACCATCGGCAAGACCGTGCGCGCCGCCTTGCCGTTTTTTCTGCTGTTGTGTATCGGTACCGCCCTGCTTGCGGTTTTCCCGCAGATTGTGCTTTGGTTGCCCAATACCCTGTGACACCGCCTCTGCGGAACCTTGAAGACACTCGACCTGAAGGCTGGAACTTGGACGACGACAACAACACGGAAGAACTTCTGCCGGCCGAGCGCCGCCAGCAACTGGTGGACTGGTTCAAGAGCAACCAGGCCGGCACCAGCCAGGATCTGGCCCGCATGTTCGGCATCTCCGTGTCGACGATCCGCCGCGATCTCGACCTTCTGGCCTCCGAAGGGCTGGTGAAGCGCACCCATGGCGGCGCCGTCAGCATTCGCTCGCGCGCGACCTACGAGCCTTCGACGGATCTCGCACGCCGCACCGCGCTTGAGGAAAAGCAGGGGATCGTGCGCGAGGCCTTGCGCTTTATCGAGCCCGATCAGGCCCTGCTGATCGACACCGGCGCCGTCATCTGTCACCTGCTGGCGGAAGAAATCGCCAGCCTCGATATACCGCTGACCATCATCACCAACGACCTCCATGTCGCCCAGGTGCTGACCTACAAGCCGAACATCAAGCTGATCGTCCCCGGCGGGGCATGCCGGTTCGGCTCGTTCAGCCTTCTCGGCGAGCCGGGCCTGAGTTTCCTTGCCGACATTCGCTGCGACCTGTTTTTCATGTCCGCCGCTGCAATTGACGAACAATGCGTTTCGGAAACCCTGCTCGAACTGGTCCAGTTGAAGCGCGCCATGATCGCGGCCGCAAACCGGGTCATCCTCATGGCCGATTCCAGCCGTTTCATGGAACGCGCCCTGCACAAGACCGCCGCAATCGATGCCATCGACACCATCGTCACCGATGAAGGCCTCGCCCGCGAACAGATCGACAAGTTCCCCTCCCCCGGCCCGCAGTTCATCACGGCATTGATGTCCTAGATATGCGCTTTCAGTTGATGTCGATTCATTTCTGAGCCCGGGCCCCGCACGCGACATCCGCGCCCTCTCCCGTATCACCATGTCACGAGCGGCGCCTTTCCCTTGAAGGCATCGCTTTCCACCTGATCGAGGACGAAGTCGGCGACATCAGCGCGGGCGATCGTTCCGCCGTTGAAGCCTTCAAGATCGAGCAGGGCGCGGACGCTACCGCGCGACGGCTTGTCGTTCAGGACCGAGGGGCGCACGATCACCCAGTCCAGGCCGCTCGTGCGGATGACGTCTTCCTGCCGGTTCTTGTCAGCATACACCTTCCGTAAAAGGAGCGGCATGATGAGGCGATCGAAGACAAAGCCGCCATGCCCCCGGCTTTTGCCCGCGCCCATACCGGTGATGGCGACGAGCTTTTTGACGCCCTGATCCTGCATCGCCGCGACCAGCACCTTGCTCGCGGCGGAGAGCAGCGTCACCGCGCGAAACGGGCTCGCTGGTGTGCCGAGCGCGCTGATCACGACATCCTGCCCTTCGAGCGCCGACCGCAGCGCGGCCGGATCAAGGGCGTCGCCGATGACGATCTTCGCGCCTTCCAGTCCTTTGGCCCTTTCGGCATTGCGGGCGAGAATGGTGACGTCATATCCGCGCGAAATGGCCTGGGCGACGATCAGCCGGCCGGTGCCTCCGGTGGCGCCGAGGACGAGCAGTTTCGGATGGGACGCAGCTCTTTGGGTCGATATTGAATTTTCCATGACGTTTTCTTTCGAAAAGCGGGACGCCTTGCTTGCGGCGCTCCCGCGGTTGATGGATGTTGCCCGGGTCAGAGCCGGCCTTCGGCGAGGAGTTCGCGGGTGCGCTTGAGCGTCGACAGCAGCGCGGCCTTGTAGCCCTTGTCGCTGTCGAACTGCGCCTGCTCGGCCTGTTCCTCGGGACCGTCCGGCGCCTTGTCGCGCAGGCCGAGATAGCAGTAGAACTTGAGCCACAGCGTGCCGGCCTCATCCTCGAACAGCTCGTTGATGATCGCGCCTTCGCGCGGGCCGGTCGCCTGGAAGAAGGTGACTTTGGTCAGAGGCTCGAGCACGATGATCTCGCGCAGGTCCGCTCCGGCGATCGTTGCGTCGCGCACGAAGTGCGTCGCGCTTTCCGCGCTGACGTCGCAGCGTGTGCAGAGACCCTCCGGCAGGAACAGGCGCGCATCGCGGGCCTTCAGTTCCAGGCCTTTCCAGGCCTGTTCGCGGGTGAGCCTGATTTCGCCGGCCGGGTTTACCGGAACGGTGGCGGTCGAATAGATCATGATACGTCTCCTGGGTGTGAGGGGTCAGCCGGCGATCTGCGCGGCGAAATCGCGATAGGTGCGGAGCGGGCGGCCGAGCATGGTCGTCAGCCGCTCGACGTCGCCCTCTTCCGGCACCATGCCGTCAGTGACGAAGCGCTCGGCCATGACGCGCATGTCGAGGGCCATCCAGCTCGGCATGGCCTGCTGCATGTTCTGCTCGAACCCGGCGAAATCCTCGCCCGGATAGGCGATCTCGCGGCCGAGCACCTCGCTCCAGATCGCCGCAACGTCGGGACCGGTCAGCGTTTCCGGGCCGACCAGGTTGATGCGGTTGAGAGGCAGCGGGTCGGGCGCGTTTTCGCGGCGGATAAGCTCGATCGCGGCGACTTCGCCGATGTCGCGGGCATCGACCATCGCGAGCCCCTTGGTGCCGATCGGCATCGGGTAGATGCCGTAGCCGGTCACTACGTCCTTGATCATCACTTCATTGTCGATGAAATAGGCAGGGCGCAGGATGGTCGCGTGCATTCCCATCGCCTCGATCATCCGCTCGACGCCGAACTTGCCGGCAAAATGCGGCACGTTCACATAGAGGTCGCTGTGGATCACCGAGAGATAGACGATGCGCTCGATCCCGGCCTCGCGGGCGATATTGAGAGCGATCAGCGCCTGGGTGAATTCGTCCGGCACCACGGCATTGAGCAGGAACAGCGAGGTGACGCCGGAAAAGGCCTCGCGCAGCGAGCCGACGTCGAGCAGGTCGCCCTTGACGACGGCGACGCCCGCCGGAAAGTCTGCCTTGGCGGGATCGCGCACCAGGGCGCGCACATCCGCGCCCCGTTTCACGAGTTGATCGACGACATTGTGCCCGACATTGCCGGTCGCACCGGTTACAAGAATGGTCATGAGAGAAACTCCGGTTTGGTGTTGAAGACACTTGCAAGATCGGTGATCCGAATTCATTCTGATAGACGTCAATTTTGGACGCGCTGTCTCACAGGTGGAACGGATGGATCTTCTCGCCCTTGCCGATTTCAATCTTGTTGCCCGGCATGAAGGGTTTGGCCGGGCCGCGCGGGCGAGCGGTCGCCCGAAGGCGACGCTGTCGCGCCGTGTCTCGGAACTGGAGGCGAGCCTGGATTTGCGCCTGTTCGAGCGCGGCGGCCGCGCCCTGAAGCTCACCGAAGAGGGGCGCGCGCTGTTCGAACGAACCTCCGCCCTCCTCACCGATCTCGAAGAAACCGCCTCGGCCATCGCATCGCGCGGCCAGACGCCGCGCGGACGCCTCAGGATCAGCGCGCCGCTTTTGTTCTCGCAAACCGCCATGGGAAAGCTCGCCGCGGATTTCGCGCTGAAGCACCCTGAGGTGCGGCTCGAGGTCACCACCGAAGACCGGCCCGTCGACATGGTCGAGGAAGCCTACGACCTGGTGATCCGGGTCAATCCCGATCCGGACGAGAGCCTTGTCGGCAGGGCCTTCCTCCGCGACCGGCTTGTGGTCGTCGCAAGCCCGGAGGTGAAGCCGTCAACCGAGGGCGCTCCCGCTCCGGCCGTGGTGCGCGGTCGGGCCGAAGAAAGCGAAACCTGGCATGTGGCGACGGCGGGGGGACCATCCGCGATCGCCGTCCGGCCCGTCCTGAGCCTGTCCTCGCTCCCCATGGTCCGCGACGCCGTGCGGATGGGGGCCGGGGTCGCACGCCTGCCGATCTCCCTTGTCAGCCACGATCTTGCCGCCGGACGGCTTAACCATTGGGGTGACGTGGAAGGATCGGAGATCGCGCTTTGGGCGCTCTATCCCAGCCGCCGGCTTCTCAGCGCCCGCGTCTCCGCCTTCCTCGACCATCTGCGGGAGGCCTTTCCGGACGGATCCCCCGAAGAGCTCGCGCGCTATGTCGGGAATGGATAGCGAGGCCGCACAATTTTGACGGACGGGATAAACCAGGTTCGGCATGCGTCCTTGTTGCGCGCCAGCGCCTCTGATTGGCAAAACGCTCGCGGTTCTGCTCGATGCGCGCCAGATCGTAGAGATAGTTCGCCATCACGCCGCAGCTTTCCCTCTGACCGCGTTCGGAAAGGTCCGCATCGGCATGAACGGCGTGAAGAGAGCGCCATTACCAAGGTGAAAGCGCCTCCATCGGTTCGGTTCGTGCCAGCGGGCTCGTCAAATCTACCGGGCTCGCGCTCCCAAGCTTTGGACAAAAAAGCGGACTCTTCCTCAATATCTGAGGTTCAGGGCCTGCGGACACCCACGAAGCGTTCGAGATTTACCCCGCGCGCGTCGCCGAGGCCTAGAGCCCTTCAGGCTGAAATGGAAGCGTTCTGCGGCAAGG
>NZ_DEPM01000276.1:0-13216 GCF_002358775.1 Martelella sp. UBA3392 | reverse complement strand
AGCCGAAGACCGCCGGTAATGGCGCAAATTCATGCCGCCCAGTTCAGCGCGCTTGACGCGCTGAACCGACTCAATCGCGGGCGTGTTCATTCCATGATCAGAAGATCATGGAATGCCGCCCTTGCGGGTTTGCCCAAACCGGCCCTCCACTTTGTCGAAGCCCTTCGCCATAGCTATGGCCATGCCGCGCGGACTTCTTCGCGTGGAATGACCGGTTTGGGCAAACAGAACGGATTCCATTTAAGCCTGAAGGGCTCTAGCCCCATTTTTCAAGCGAGGCGGCGAGGTCCGGATGGCTGGCGGCATAGGCTTCCAGTGATTGTCCCGACGCCGCCGCTTCCCAGGCCTGGCGGATGGCGCGCACGCCGGCGGCCGGGCCGCCCGGATGACCGTGAATGCCGCCGCCGCCGAGATACATCAGGTCGAGCGTGCGGCCGGTGCGCTCATAGGTCTCGACCGCCTGTCCGCCCCACTGTCCCGAGCAGACCACGGGCAGCGGTCGGTCATCCTTGGAGAAGATCGGCGTCATCACGTCATGGAAGGATTTGACGAAGCTTTCGTCGGGTTCCCAATATTTGGCGCGGATGCCGTTGATCTGGAACTGGTCGACTCCAAGCAGCCGCCAGATCTTCTGATAGGCCCTGAATTCCATGCCGAGCGCCGGATGCCGGGTCAGGATATCCCAGCCATTGCGGTGGGCGTGCAGGCAAAGCGCGGAGCGCTTTCGCAGGAACGACATGCCGCCATGGCCGATCGAGTTGATGTTGACGACCGCGGCATTGCCGCCGTTCTTCACCACATAGTCGTGGTTTTCCATCATCGTGTCCGGGTCGGCGGACGAGATGCCGAAGGCGTACATGACCAGTTTTCCGGTCCGCTCGGCATGGTCGCGGATCACCGGCATGATCGCATCGACCCGCGCCGTGAGCGGCGCGTAGCCGGGGTTCATCATCTTCTCGTCGTCCTTGATGAAATCGACGCCGGCTTCGCAGAGCGTCTTCACCACCGCAGCAGTGTCCTCCGGGGTAAGCCCCAGCGAGGGCTTGATGATCGAGGCGATCATCGGGCCGCTCTCGACCCCCATCAGCCGGCGCGATCCGGCAATGCCGAATTGCGGACCGGGGTGGCAGGACCACGCCTGAGGCAGATCGATATCCATGACCCGGATGCCCGACAGTCCGCGCGCTGCAAACACGCCGCCGATCGCGATCGTCATCAGCGCGGCGATATCGGTGCCGATCGCCTCCAGCGGATAGGCGATCGTCACGTCCGCGCGGTGGTATGGCCCTCCCCCGGCGTTGTCGGGAAAACCGGGGGTTTCGCTATCGGCGAGCGGCGCGATCGTCTCGACCCGGGCCGCGCAGCGCTTGCGCACCGCATCGGTCTCGCCCGGCAGTTCCGTGAAGGTGCCGGTCGACTGGTCTGAGGCGATCTTGGCGGCCATCGCCTCGATGCTACCGGCGCATTCGATGCGATAGGTAACCCGGATAAAGTCTTCGTTCATGTGTTCCTCCATCACGCTCCGCCGGCCCGAACACCGAAAACGGCCGCTTACAGGTTTTCATCTGTAATGCTCATCATACCTGTTGACAAATGATTTATCATACCACAGGGTTTGTCCGATCCAGGGAGATAGCCATCCATGGGGGATGGACTGATGGAGGAGAAAACCTATGAATATCAAGAGACGCCTGTTTCTGGCGGCCTTCGCCTTGTCGACGGCCCTTCCCGCCTTTGCCCATGCCGAAGGCCTGATCGCGATCATAACGCCAAGCCACGACAACCCGTTCTTCAAGGCTGAGGCCGTGGGCGCCGAAGCGCGCGCCAAGGAGCTTGGCTATGACACGCTGATCCTGGTCCATGACGATGATCCGAACAAGCAGTCGGAAATGTTCGATACCGCGATCGCCCGCGGCGCATCCGCCATCATCCTCGACAATGCCGGCGCCGATGCCTCGGTCGCGCCGGTGCAGCGCGCCAAGGATGCCGGCATCCCGTCCTTCCTGATCGACCGCGAGATCAAGGAAAGCGGCATCGCCGTCAGCCAGATCGTCTCCAACAACTATCAGGGCGCCCAGCTCGGCGCCGAGGAATTCGTCAGGCTAATGGGCGAGGAAGGCCCCTATGTCGAACTGCTTGGCCGCGAAGCCGATACCAATGCCGGCATCCGCTCCTCGGGCTATCACGACATCATCGACCAGTATCCGGACCTTGAAATGGTGGCCCAGCAGTCGGCCAACTGGTCGCAGACCGAGGCCTATGAGAAGATGGAAACCATCCTCCAGGCCAACCCGAACATCAAGGGCGTGATCTCCGGCAACGACACCATGGCCATGGGCGCATGGGCCGCGCTTGAAGCCGCCGGCCGCACCGACGTCATCGTCGTCGGCTTCGACGGCTCCAACGATGTGCGCGATTCGATCATGAAGGGCGGCATCAAGGCGACCGTGCTGCAGCCGGCCTACCGCCAGGCCCAGCTCGCCGTCGAGCAGGCCGACCAGTACATCAAGACCGGCTCCACCGGCCAGCCTGAAAAGCAGCTGATGGATTGCGTCCTGATCAATGGCGAGAACGCCGACAAGCTCGAAACATTCGCGCTTTCGAACTGATCAAGGCGGGTCCGGCGCATTGCGCCGGGCCCGGCCATCACCGAAATCCTGAATAAATTCTGGGTGTGACATGCACGCGATGAAACTGTCGGCGGCGATCCTTGCGCTCCTGCTGCCTCTTGGCGGCTGCAAGCTGGTGCCGACCGACAAGCCCGATGCCGAGCAGGCCGAGGCGCAGACTGATGAGGCCCGGATGGCCGCCTATGCCGACGAGAACTGGTCGGACAAGGTCTTGCCGGTCATCGCGGAAAATACCGTCAATTACGAAACGCTGCAGCAGGCGCTTGCAGCCGGCGTCGATTCCGCAGGCGCTGAATATGGCCTCAGGCCCGATGGCGAAGCCAATCCCTGGAATTTCGTGGTTGAAGGCGAAGGCACGGTGACCGAGGCCAAGCTCGACAGCCGCGCGGCCAGGATGCAGGTCGATATGACAGGCGACGGCGAGCCCGATGTCACGCTGCAGATCGGCCCGATCATCCGCGGCACGGCGCTGCGCGATGCCATGCCTTTCATCACCTTTACCGATTTCCGCGACCAGATCGAGTTCGCCAAGCTCGCCCGCGCGATGAACGAGAAGGCCCATGCCGGGCTCGACATTCCCGAGGGCGATGTCGTCGGCAAGACCGTTGCCTTCACCGGCGTGTTCACCCTGCGCAGTCCGGACGAGGAACCGGAAATCGTCCCCACCGCCATCGAGGTCAAGCCATGACCGAGCAGCATCCGGTCGGCCTCAGGATCATCGGCGGCACCAAGATCTATCCGGGCACGGTGGCGCTGAAATCGGTCGATTTCGAACTGCGCATGGGCGCGGTCAACGTGCTGGTCGGCGAGAACGGCGCCGGCAAGTCGACGATGATGAAGGTGATCGCCGGCGTCGAGCAGCTCACCGAAGGCCGGATCGAGATGGATGGCGAGGAGGTCAGCTTCACCTCCACCGACGATGCCGAGCGTCACGGCATCGGCATGATCTTCCAGGAACTCAACCTGTTCCCCAATCTCACCGTCGCCGAGAACATCTTCATGGCGCATGAGAAGACCCGATACGGCTTCGATATCGATGCCGAGGGCCAGCGCGCGGAAACCCGCAGGCTGATGAAGCGGCTCGAGCACAATATCGATCCCGACACGCTGGTTGGCGATCTCAAGGTCGGCCAGCAGCAAATCGTCGAGATCGCCAAGTCGCTCGCCCGCAAGGCGAAGATCCTGATCCTCGACGAGCCAACCTCGGCGCTGTCGGCGACCGAAGTGGAAATCCTGTTCAAGGTGATCGCCGAGCTGAAGGCCGAGGGCGTCGGACTGGTCTATATCTCCCACCGCATGGACGAACTGATCCGCGTCGGCGACTACATCACCGTCCTTCGGGATGGCGCGATCACCGGCGCACGTTCGATGGAGGGCGTCGACGTGCCCTGGATCGTGCGGAGCATGATCGGCGAGAGCTCGAAGGATTTCGCCAAGGAGATCGAACATCCCTATGGCAAGGAGGCGCTGCGCGTCGAGGACATACGGCTCCCGGATTCCGGCGGCGGCTTCGTCGTCGACGGTGTTTCCTTCAGCCTGCGCCAGGGCGAGATCCTCGGCATTTACGGGCTGATGGGCGCCGGCCGCACCGAGCTTCTGGAAACCATCATCGGCCGCCATCATCTGGCCGACGGCGAGGTCTGGGTGAACGGCAAGAAGATGGGCAAGCCCAGCGTCTCCGACCGCATTGCCCACGGGCTGGCGCTGATCCCGGAAGACCGCAAGCATGACGGGCTGGTGCAGATCCTCTCGATCCGCGAGAACATGACGTTGAGTTCGCTCGGCGCCGTCACCCGCGGCTTCCACATGAACCTCAAGGCCGAAAAAAACCGCGTGGCCGAATTCGTCAAGCGCATGGTGATCAAGATCGCCTCGCCGGAAAACCCGGTCTCGTCGCTTTCGGGCGGCAACCAGCAGAAGGTGGTGATCTCCAAGGCGCTGATGACCGGCCCCAAGGTGCTGCTGATGGACGAGCCCTCTCGCGGCATCGATATCGGCGCCAAGGCCGAGGTGTTCCGCGTCATGCGCCAGCTCGCCGCCGAAGGCCTCGGCATCGTGTTCGTCACCTCGGATCTGGAAGAGGTGCTGAGCCTTTCCGACCGGATCATCGTGATGTCGAACGGCAGGATCACCGGAACATTCAATCGCGACGAGGCAACCGATACCAAGCTCGTCCAGGCATCGGCCGCGGGTCACAACCCGGATGCCGATCAGTTGAACAGAAAGACCGCATAATGACTGACATGACCGCAAACGGCGTCGGCCAGGGCCAGAGCAGCGCATTGCTGATGTTGATGAAGGCCAGAACCTTCATCGCGCTGATCCTTGTGTTCGTCTTCTTCTCCATCTTCGCGCCGAACTTCCTGTCGACCGCGAATTTCGTGATCATGTCGAAACATGTGGCGCTCAACGCGTTTCTGGCGATCGGCATGACCTTCGTCATCATTTCCGGCGGCATCGACCTATCCGTTGGCTCGATCGTCGGGCTTTGCGGCATGGTGGCCGGCTACCTGCTCCTGAACGGCCTCGATCTCGGCATCGGCTGGACGGTGCAGTTCAACACGCTGGAAATCTGCCTGATCGTCGCTCTTGTCGGCATCGCCATCGGGGCGCTGAACGGGTTTTTGATAACAAAACTCAATGTCGCACCCTTCATCGCCACGCTCGGCACGCTCTATATCGCGCGCGGTGCTGCCATGCTGTCGAGCGGCGGCGAGACCTTTCCAAACCTCACCGGCAGCGTCGAATACGGCTCGGCGAGCTATCGCTTCATCGGCTCCGGTTCCGTCCTCGGCATTCCGGTCTCGATCTGGATGCTGATCGCCGTCGGATTGCTGGCCGCCTATATCGCCAAGCGCACGCCGCTCGGCCGGTTCATCTATGCCGTTGGCGGCAATGAACGCGCGGCCGGGCTTTCGGGGGTGAAGGTCACCCATGTCAAATATTTCGTCTACATGTTCTCCGGCTTCTGCGCGGCGCTGGTCGGCATCATTATTTCCTCCCAGCTTGTTGCGGCCCATCCGGCAACCGGCGATACTTTCGAGCTAAACGCGATTGCAGCGGCCGTTCTCGGCGGCACCTCGATGTCGGGCGGGCGCGGCAGGATCGGCGGCACCATCATCGGCGCCTTCGTCATCGGCGTGCTTTCCGACGGGCTGGTGATGATGGGCGTCTCGGCCTTCTGGCAGACCGTGATCAAGGGCGTGGTCATCATCGCCGCCGTGGTCATCGATCAGGCCCAGCAGCGGGTTCAGGCACGGGTCGCGCTGCAGGCGCAGGCCGCCGTCGGCAAGTAAAAGAGGTTTTACATGAAGGGCGCTCTCATCGGCTGCGGTTTCTTTGCCCGCAATCAGCTTCACGCCTGGCGCGATATCGACGGCGTCGAGATCGTGTCGCTCTGCGACCGCGATGCCGGACGGCTCAATGATGCCGGCGATCAGTTCGGGATCGAACGCCGCTACAGCGATGCGAACGCGATGTTTGCCGATGGCGGTTTCGATTTCGTCGATATCGCCACCACCGCGCCCTCGCATCGTCCGCTGGTGGAGGCGGCCGCGAAGGCGGGCGTCCATATCATCTGCCAGAAGCCGTTCGCCGAGGACATGACGGATGCCCGCGCCATGGTCGCTGCCACTGAAGCCGCCGGCAAGGTGCTGATGGTGCATGAGAATTTCCGCTGGCAATCGGCGGTGCGCGCGGCGATCGATACGCTGCGATCCGGCGCGATCGGCACGCCGTTCTTCGGGCGCGTCTCGTTCCGCTCCGGTTACGACGTCTATGCCGGCCAGCCCTATCTCGCGGAGGGCAAGCGCTTCATCATCGCGGATCTCGGCATCCATATCCTCGATATCGCCCGGGCGCTGTTCGGCGAGGTTTCGGCCATCACCGCCAGCACCAAACGGGTCAATCCGAAGATCAAAGGCGAGGATGTCGCCACCATGCTGCTTGCCCATCAGGGCGGCGTCACCAGCGTGGTCGACTGCTCCTATGCCACAAAACGCGAGCCGGAAACCTTTCCGCAGACGCTGCTGGAAATCGACGGTACGCAGGGGACCTTGCGGCTCGATGTGGGCTACCGGCTGACGATCCAGGCCGGCGGCAAAAGCGAGACCCGCGACGTTGCCCCGCCGGTGCTGCCCTGGGCCGAACGGCCCTGGCATAACATCCAGGAAAGCGTCGCGATCATCCAGCGGCATTTCGTCGATTGCCTCGGCGAGGGCCGCGTGCCCGAAACCTCCGGCGCCGACAATCTCAACACTTTCGCGCTGGTGGAGGCCGCCTATCTTTCAGCGGCCGAGGGCCGGACCGTCAAGCTGGAGGAATTGTGAGCGATCCCGTTTCCCTTTATGGCACCAGCCAGCAACCGGCGCCGCTTGAGCGCCTGAGCCATGGCGACGTGGCGGTGACGCTGCAGGATGGCGCGCTCCGCCACCTTGCCGTTCGGGGAACGGAAATCATCCGCTCGGTCGCCTTCCTTGCGCGCGATCGCGACTGGGGCACGATCGTGCCGGAGATTGGCACGATCAGCCGCGAGCAGAATGATGCGCTTCGTCTCACAATCCCGATGGTGTTCCGCTCGGGCGATGCCCGGCTCGACGTCACCGTCCGTATTACACTTGCCGGCGACAGTCTGAGGGTTGAAGCCGAAGGTCGCGCCACCGGCAATTTCGAAACCAACCGCGCCGGCTTTACCGTCCTGCACCCGATCAAGGGCGTTGCCGGAGCGCCGGCCCGCGTGACCCATGCCGATGGCAGCGTCGAGGACGGGGCCTTTCCGGCGCTGATCGAACCGTGGCAGCCATTCATGGACATCGCCGCGCTGGAACACCGCGCCAACGGCTTTGCGGTGCGCACCGCCTTTTCCGGCGATGTCTTCGAGATGGAGGACCAGCGGCAATGGGGCGATGCCTCGTTCAAGACCTATAACCGCCCGCTGGCATTGCCATGGCCCTATGAGATCGGCGATGGCGAAACCCTGTCGCAATCCGTCGAGATCACGTGGAAGGCGGATGCAGCAGCCGTTGCGCCGGCTCCCGATCCCGATCACCGGACCGCCCGTTTTCCCGAAATGGCGCTGGTGCTGACGGCGAGCGATGCGCTGCGGCTTGCCGCCAACCCCGAGGATTTCGATATCGTCAGCCCGCAGCGGCTGCTCTGCCATGTCGATGCCGCGGCCGAACCGGCCGGTCCACAGATCGCGGCCTTTGCCGCGCTTCAGGCCGCGCTGCCGGAGCCTGCCTATGATCTAGAGCTGATCTGCCGTTTCGCCGCCGGTGAAAGTCCGGCAGATGAACTCGCTGCCCACGCGGCCGTCGTAGCCACATCGGGGCTGGTTCCGGCCTCGGTTTTCGTGTGCCCGTCCGTCGATCGCCAGTCGACCCCGCCGGGCTCCGAGTGGCCGCCCTGCCCGCCGCTGGACGAGATCCATGCGGTGGCGGCCGAAGCCTTTCCCGACATTCTACGTGGCGGTGGCATGGCGAGCTTCTTTCCGGAGCTGAACCGCAAGCGTCCGCCGCTGCAACACCTTGCTTTCGTCAGCCACGGCCTGTGTCCCATCGTGCACGCGGCCGACGATATCTCCGTGCTTAAGACGCTGGAGACCATCCCGCACATTGCCCGCTCGGCAAGGGCGATCATCGGCGACCGCGCCTATCGCATCGGGCCCGCGACGATCGCCATGCGGCAGAACCCTTATGGCGCGCGCACCATTCCCAATCCGGAACAGGGCCGGGTCTGCATGGCCGATTTCGATCCCCGCCATTTCGCCGCCTTCGGTGCGGCCTATGCGCTGGGGCTCGCGACCGCGCTTTCGCCCTTCGATGTCGCGGTCTGGACGCCGGCCGCACTTTACGGCCCACGCGGGCTTTTGCGCGAGGATGGCACGCCCTCGCCGCTGGCATGGGTGCTGGAAGCGCTTGCCGGATGCGCAGGAAAAAAGGTGATCGCCGCGACAATCAAGGGTGGTCTGGCACGGCTTGCCTTCGAAGACGGTCATGAATTCACGGCCAACCTCACCGATCGGATGCTTGACGGATTGCAGCCTTTCGACTGGCGCTGAAGCGATTTCGGTCACGGCGGCGGCAGAGCTGGGTATAAGGGCAAAGCTGACCGTGACGGGACTCAACTAATTGCGGCGGAAGAACTATCTTTCTAAAAGGACGGCAGCGACAACACCGGAGAGCAGGGCGCGATGAACAGGGCACAGGCAGGCGACAGGATCGTTCGCCGCAAGCTATCAGACCAGGTGCTGGAACGGATGCACGACATGATCCGCAGCGGCGAGTTGAAGCCGGGCGACTACATGCCGTCCGAGCGCGCCCTGATGGAACGCTTCGGCGTGGGCCGGCCGGCGGTGCGTGAAGCGCTGCAATCGTTGCACAACAGCGGCCTGATCACCATCAATCACGGCGAGCGCTCGCGGGTGAAGGAGATCAACCCGGCGACGATCCTGACCCAGTCCGACGAGCTTGCCCGGCTGGTGCTGAGTGCCGCGCCCGCCAATCTCGACCACCTCAAGCATGCCCGCCAGATGTTCGAGCTCGGCATGGTGCGGGTGGCGGCCGAAAAGGCGACAGATGCCGATATCGCCGAGCTTCGCGAACTCGTGGCGCTGCAGCGCAGCCAGCTCGGCGATGCGACCGCGTTTATCGGCACGGACATGAAGTTCCACCGCAAGATTGCCGCGCTCACCGATAACCCGATCATCGTCTCGGTCTCCGATGCCATGCTCGGCTGGTTGTTCGAATATCACGTCAGCCTGCTGCATCGCTCCGGCGGCGAGGAGCTGACGCTGGCCGAACACGACAAGATCGTCGATCACATCGCCGATCATGACGTGGACGGCGCGATCGAGGAAATGCGCCATCATCTCGAGCGCACCCGCGACGTGTTTCAGATGAAGAGCTGAAGGGCTCTGATCAGCGCGGCCCGCCGCCCTCGCGAATCCAGCCGAAGAAGTCTTCCGAGCCCATCTGTCCGCCCTTCAGCGCGATCTGGAGCCCGTCATGACGGCCCTCGCTGTGGCCGAGGCAGAGCGCTGCGCCGGGGATCGTCGGGGCAAGCGCCGTGAGCGCCTCGATGCCGAGCGCGCGCATGCCGTGGCCAGACGTATCGCCGCCGGAAATGACGGCGCGGCGCAGACCGGATTGCTGCAGGACCCGGTCGAGAACGCGGCCGAGCGCCTTGCCGATCCGGGCATTGGCGGTTTCGAAATCGAGCGATGATGCCGAAAGCGCTGCCCTGAAGGCGGCAACGCGCGGGTCGTCGGGGCCGGCGGCGGATGTCACCAGAACGCTGGCCCCGGTTTCAAGCGCGCGCAAGGCGGCTGTCGTCGCGCGCGTGATTTCGGCTTCGACGCCGGCTTCATCGCCGACCACGCTTGCCGCATCGAAACCGATGATTTCAAACCCGTTCTCCGCCGACCAGGCGATCTGGCGGGCAGTGCTCGGCGAGACCGAGCCGGAGATCGCGGCGATCTGCGCCAAAGGCCCGGCGCTTTCCGGGGGCGGCGGCGGGGCGATTTCGCCGGTCTCCTGCCAGTGCCGGACAAGCGCGTATTCGAGACCTTGTGAGCCGACCGCCAGACGAAGTCGAACACGGTTTTCCCAGATCAGCCGACCGACGGCCAGTTCGCTGACGGGGTCCATATCGTCGAGCGAGATGATCCGCGCGCCGGCGGCAATCGCTTCATCGAGCGCGCGGTGTGCGGAGCCGGACCACAGCGCCTCCAGATCGATCAGCGCGGAGCGAAGGTCTGTCTGGCGGGCGAGGTGGCGCAGCAGGTCGGCCTCGTCCATCGGCGTCACCGGATGGCGGGCCATGACCGGGTGACGGTCGAGACGGAAGACGCCTTCGAATATCCCAGCATAGAGATGACCGAAAGACTGGTAGCGGCGCATCTGCGGGGCCGCCGTCACCAGCGGCACGGCCTCAGAATCGCGGATTTCGAGCGCGATCTCGATGGCGCGGCCGATATTGCCGGCGGTCGGCGAGGAATCGAAGGTCGAGCAGACCTTGTAGTGCAGGATCTCCGCGCCGGTGGCATCGAGCCAGGCAAGCGGACCCGGCAGATTGGCCGACATCCAGCCCGGCCCATGGCTGCGGGCGGTGGAGGCGATGCCGAGCGCATCGGCGCTGGCGAAGCGTTTCGCGAGCGCAGGGCTCGGCACATCGGAAAACAGGACGGCGTTCAGTCCGGCGAATGCCAGTACCTCCATGACGGCCGCCGAGCCTGTGAAATCATCCCCAAACCAGGCCAGTCTGGGTCTCGCGCTGCCTGTCATGCCGTCATGCGCTCCTGCTTGCAAAATTTGGCTCAATCATCGATTGACATTATCACCTACATATTATCTGATCATACCAGATAAACAAGACATGACTCCATGGGAGGTAGACTGAAAAATGACGAAAGTCGCATTGTTCGGCGCTGGCGGTAAAATGGGCGTCCGCCTGTCACGCAATCTGGCGAAAACCGATTTCGAGGTGCGCCATATTGAGGTCAGCGACGTGGGCAAGGCACGGCTGAAATCGGAAGTGGGCATTGACGCCGTGGACGCTGCGACCGGGCTTGCCGGCGCGGATGTCATCATCCTCGCCGTGCCGGATACGGTCATCGGCAAGGTGGCGGCGGGGTTCGTCAAGGACCTCGCGCCGGGCACCATGGTCGTGATTCTTGATGCGGCGGCGCCCTTTGCCGGCCACCTGCCGGAACGGGACGACATCACCTATTTCGTCTCCCATCCCTGCCATCCGCCAATCTTCAACAATGAGGCGACAGAGGCCGGCCGCAACGACCATTTCGGCGGCGTTGCCGCAGAACAGGGCGTCGTCAACGCGCTGATGCAGGGTCCGGAAGAACATTATGCGCTGGGCGATGCCATCGCGAAGGCGATCTACGCGCCGGTGGCCCGCACCTACCGCGTGACCGTGGAGCAGATGGCGCTTCTGGAGCCCGGCCTTTCGGAAACCGTCTGCGCCTCGCTGCTGGTCGTCATGCGCGAGGCCATGGACGAGGTGGTCGCCCGCGGCGTCAGCTATGATTGCGCCCGCGACTTCCTGCTCGGCCACATGAACATTCTCGGCGCCGTTATCTTCGACGAGGTCAAGGGCGGGCAGTTCTCCGACGCCTGCAACAAGGCGATCGAATTCGGCAAGCCGGCCCTGATGCGCGACGACTGGAAAAAAGTGTTCGAGCCCGACGAGATCGCCGCAAGCATTCAGCGAATCACCTGATCGCGCAAGCCTTGGGTCGCCTAGTCCGGGTTAGCGCCCTTCAGGTTTGAATGGTCGAATTCGCGTTCGATCATCTGCCTTTGCATAGGTCATCACGGAAAACCGCGTCTGTTCGCAGGAAGCTGCGAACAGACAGCCGGTTCGAACACCACAGCGTGTAACCGCCATCAACGATATAAATCGTCCCGGTCGTGAAGCTCGACGCGTCGCTCGCCAGCTCAACCCCGTCCGCGAAGGCGACCTCGACCGGCGCACCGCTCACGACGCATCCTCCAGGAAAGGATCGCGCGCAGCTTGCCGCATCGCCTCGCGATATTCCGCGCCCGAGAGCGCGCAAGAATGCTTACGCGTTCCAGGCGATCGTTTTCTGGGTCTGTTCACCAAGGCCCTCGATGCCAAGCCGCATGGTCTGGCCTTCCTTCAGATAGACCGGCTCCGGCTTCTGGCCCATGCCGACGCCGGGCGGGGTGCCGGTGGAGATGATGTCGCCCGGCTGCAGGCTCATGAACTGCGACAGGTAGCTGACGATGTGCTGGACGCCGAAGATCATCGTCCTGGTCGAACCGTCCTGGTAGCGATGGCCATCGACTTCCAACCACATGGCAAGGTCCTGCGGATCGGCAACCTCGTCGCGGGTGACGAGATAAGGCCCGATCGGGCCGAAGGTGTCGGCGCTCTTGCCCTTGACCCACTGGCCGGAACGCTCGATCTGGAATTCGCGCTCGGACATGTCGTTGACGACGCAATAGCCGGCGACGTAATCCATGGCGTCGGCCTCGTCGACATAACGGGCTTCCTTGCCGATGACGACGCCGAGTTCGACTTCCCAGTCGCTCTTCTTCGAATTGCGGGGAATGCGGACATCGTCGTTCGGGCCGACGATCGCGCTGGTCGCCTTCATGAAGATGATCGGCTCCTCGGGGATCGCAGCACCCGTCTCGGCGGCGTGATCGGCATAGTTGAGGCCGATGCAGATGAACTTGCCGACCTTGCCGACGCAGGCGCCGATGCGGGAATCGGCCGGCAGCACCGGCAGGCTGTCGATATCGGCAGCCGCGATCTTCGCCAGGCCAGCCTCGGAAAGCACGTCACCGGCGATGTCTTCAACGACCGAGGAAATATCGCGATAGCTGCCATCGGTGTGGAGGATGGCGGGACGTTCGGCACCCTTGGCGCCAACTCGTAGCAGTTTCATATCAGGTCTCCTGTGTCACGGCGCCGAGGCGCCTTTCATCTGCCTTTGTGGCAGCAAACCTCGTTTCAAGTTGGAGAGGCAAGGAGAGCATGACAACCGCTCTTTGCCTCTCGAAACTCCTCCAGCCCCTCCACTTGCGTCATCAACTCTGTTGTTCTTG
>NZ_DEPM01000048.1:0-4700 GCF_002358775.1 Martelella sp. UBA3392 | reverse complement strand
TCGGCCAATGGTTTCTCCGGTATCAGGGGCGCCACCGGTTTAGACTATACCGCGATCAGCGCCGCGGCCACCGCGCGGGATTCTTCCAGCAGGATATTGTAGGTGCGGACCGCAGCACCGGTATTCATCGGATCGGCGACAATGCCGCGTTCCTTGAGCGCTTCCTTCAACGGGCGCGGCAGCAGCGACAGGTCCAGCCCCGTGCCCACCAGCAGCACCTCGATCCCTTCCGCTTCGGCCAGCACGCGCTCGAACGTCTCGACCGCCATTTCCTGCGGTGACATCACATCCCAGCCGTGGATGCCGGACGGCAGGCACAGAAGCGAGCCGCGATGCGACATGTCGGCAAAGCGAAAACCGCCATTGCCGTAGGTGTCGATCGGCGCGCGACCGGGAAAATGCGCCTCGCGTATTTCGATGCCGCGCGCCATGCCGTCAGATCGTCTCCACCGTGCCCTGCTCTTCGGGCGCGCCCTCGTCCTTCTTCTTGTTGAAGGTATCGGGACGCAGCTTGAAGGCGATCAGCACGGGGGCCGCGATGTAGATCGAAGAGAAGGTGCCGACCGCGACGCCGAACAGCATCGCGAAGGTGAAGGAGCGGATCACCTCGCCGCCGAAGACGTAGAGGGCAGCCAGCGCCAGCATCGTCGTCACCGCCGTCAGGATGGTGCGCGACAGCGTGTGGTTGATCGAAATGTCGATCAGCTCCGGTAGCGGCATCTTCTGATAGCGTCTCAGATTTTCGCGCACCCGGTCATAGACCACCACGGTATCGTTCAGCGAATAGCCGACGATGGTCAGCACCGCCGCGATACTGGTGAGGTTGAACTCGACCCCCGTCAGCACGAAGATACCGATGGTCAGGATCACGTCGTGGGCGGTGGCGATGATCGCGCCGACGGCGAACTGCCATTCGAAGCGGAACCAGATATACATCAGGATCGCGATCAGCGAGGCGAGCACGCCGATCGTCGCCGAGCGGCTGAGTTCGCCGGAGACCACCGGACCCACCACCTCGACGCGCGAGAAGGTATAATCGCTCTCCAGCGCGGAGCGGATCTTTGAGATTGCGCTCTGCTCTGCATTCGCGCCGCCATCCTGGGCCGGGATGCGGATCAGCACGTCCTTGTCGGAACCGAAGCCCTGGGCCTGGACCGCGCCGATATTCAACTCGTTCAGCGTGGTGCGGATATCGGAGAGGTTCGCCGGCCCGGATTTCGCCTCCACCTGCACGACCGAGCCGCCGGTGAAGTCGATGCCGAGATTCATGCCCTTGGTGCCGAAGCCGACGACCGATGCGATGACCAGCACCACGGAGATGATGAAGGTGATCCGGCGGAAGTTCATGAACGAGAAATTGATGCCGTCGAACATGCCGGTGCGGATGCCCTTCGGCAGTTCCTTCGGGCGCTTGCGGCGCACCCATTCGGCAATCATCCAGCGTGTCAGGTAGAAAGCGCTGAAGATGGTGGTGATGATGCCGATCGCCAGCGTCACCGCGAAGCCGCGCACCGGCCCCGAACCGAGGAAGAACAGGATGACCGCGGCGATCAGCGTCGTCAGGTTGGCGTCGATGATGGTGCCGAAGGCGCGCGAGAAGCCGGCGTCGACGGCCTGCACGATGCTGCGGCCGTTGCGACGCTCCTCGCGGATACGCTCGTAGATCAGCACGTTGGAATCCACCGCCATGCCGATCGTCAGCACGATACCGGCGATCCCCGGCAGGGTCAGCGTCGAGCCGATAAGGCTGAGCAGCGCCAGGAGCAGAACGATATTGAAGACCAGCGCGATGTTGGCGACAAGACCGAACATGCCGTAGAAAGCGACCATGAACACGACCACGGCGGCCGCGCCGATGACCGATGCCATGACGCCGGCGCGGATCGAATCGGCGCCAAGGCTCGGCCCGACCGTGCGTTCCTCGACCACCGTCAGCGTTGCCGGCAGCGCGCCGGCGCGCAGCAGAACGGCGAGGTCGTTGGCGCCCTGAACGGTGAAGTTGCCCGAAATCTGTCCCGACCCGCCAAGGATCGGCTCGTTGATCACCGGCGCGGAAACGATCTGGTCGTCGAGCACGATCGCGAACGGCCGGCCGACATTCTGCTGGGTCGCCTGGGCGAAGCGCTGGGCGCCGCGCGAATCGAAGCGGAAGTTGACGACCGGCTCATTGGTGCGCTGGTCGAAGGCGGCCTTGGCGTCGACCAGGTCTTCGCCCGAGATCAGCGCGCGCTTCTCGATCACGTAAGGCACCGGCGGATCGTCCATCGAATAGAGCACTTCGGTGCCCGCTGGCGGCCTTCCCTCGATCGCGTCCTGCGCAGAGACCGTGGTGTCGACCATATGGAAGGTCAGCTTCGCGGTCTTGTTCAAGAGCGCCTTCAGGCGCTGGGGATCATCAAGACCGGGCACCTGCACGATGATGCGGTCGTCGCCCTGGCGCTGGATCAGCGGCTCGGTGGTGCCGAGTTCGTCGACGCGGCGGCGGATCACCTCGATCGACTGCTCGACGGCGGAGCGCATGCGGTAATCGATGCCCTGTTCCGTGAGCGTCAGCCGGATGAGGCCGTTGCCGTCATCATCCATCTTGACTTCCTGGAAGGTGCCGCCGTTCAGCGTGCCGGCATTGATATATTCGGCGAGCGGCTCGAGCGCGGTTTCGGCTTCCACATACTGCGCCGGATCGGTGATCCGCACCTGGGCGCTGTCGCCCGTGCCGGAAAGGCCGGTATAGCGCACCTGCGCCTCGCGCAGATCGGAGCGCACGTCATCGACCAGCGTGTTCAGCCGATCGGTGACGATGTCATTCCGATCGACCTGCAGCATGATGTAGGAACCGCCCTGCAGGTCGAGGCCGAGCGTGATCTTGCTGTCGGGCATCCATCCCGGGAGCTTCGACAATTGCTGGTCGCTGAATACATTCGGCAAAGCGATGACGATGCCCACCGCAACGACTAGCCAGATGAAGAAGGTCTTCCAACGGGAAAAATACAGCATGAAGGTCTCGGTTCGTCGGTTTCACGAAGCAGGCGGCAGCCTGGAAGGCGCGGCCTCAATTTCGGCGCTCGGGCCGAAGGCATGCAATAGAATTACGGCCGAACCGGGCTTTTTTTGGCGGTTCGGCCGTAATGAAATCAGGACTTGGCGTCCTCGGATTTGACCGGCTCGCCCTTGACGCGCACGTCCGAGACGTAGCTGCGCATGATGCGGATGCGGACGCCGTCGGCAATTTCGACCTCAAGCTCGTTGTCGTCAATGACCTTGACCACCTTGCCGACAATGCCGCCGCCGGTGACGACCTGATCGCCGCGGCGAATGGCGGAGAGCGTTTCCTGGCGCTTCTTGGCCTGACGGCGCTGCGGCCGGATCAGCAGGAAATACCAGATCGCCATCAGCGGCACGAACAGGAAGATCATTTCCATGCCGGATCCGAACGGACCTGCGGCGCCCGCTGCCTGGGCGTAAGCCGTGCTAAACATCTTGTCCAAAACTCCTCAAACCAGAACCAGGGCCACGCCCGGCGTCAAGACGGGGCCCACCCCCGCAAACGTGTCGCCGGTATATAGTCGGAGCCCCGTTCAATGCAACAATAGCCTATGAAACACCGATGCTTTTTGCGTTTTAGTGGCCTTTTTGCCCGGGAATCGACCTTGCATCCGCCTCCGAAACCGGAAATCTGAAGGCCAAAGACGATGCATCGGGAGAAAAACATGAACACCGAAACCACAGACAGGTTCCTTGCCGAGGTAACCCGGCTGGCCGACGCGCTGGAACGCATCGCCGGCCCGCAATACCGTGAGAGCGATCTCGACGCCGCCGATTGCTTCGTCTGGAAACCGGAGCAGCGCTATCTCGCGCCGGTAGCAAGCCCCAGCCGCGTCGATCTGTCGCTGATCCGCGGCGTCGATCATGTCCGCGACATCCTGTTTGAAAACACGCTGCGCTTCGCCGAGGGCTTTCCGGCCAATAATGCGCTGCTCTGGGGTGCGCGCGGCATGGGCAAGTCCTCGCTGGTGAAGGCGGTTCACGCCGCGATCGTCGCCGAACACAAGCTGCCGCTGAAGCTGGTGGAACTCTACCGCGAGGATATCGGCACGCTCGGCGACCTGCTCGAGATCATCAAGGCATCCTCCCACCGATTCCTGCTGTTTTCGGACGACCTCTCCTTCGATCACGATGACGCCGCCTATAAATCGCTCAAGGCGGCGCTCGATGGCGGGGTCGAGGGGCGGCCGGAAAACGTGCTGCTCTACGCCACCTCCAACCGCCGCCACCTGATGCCGCGCGACATGATCGAAAACGAGCGCTCCACCGCGATCAACCCGTCCGAGGCGGTCGAGGAAAAGGTATCGCTGTCGGACCGCTTCGGCCTCTGGCTCGGCTTCCACAAATGCTCGCAGGACGATTACCTGGCGATGATCGATGGCTACGCCGCCCATTTCGACCTCGAAGGAACGCCCGAAACCCTCCACGCCGAGGCGCTGACCTGGGCCACCACCCGCGGCGGCCGCTCCGGCCGCGTGGCGTGGCAGTTCGTGCAGGACATCGCGGGACGGCAGAGGAAGCGGCTGGATTTGTGAGGGAATAGGACTGCGAAAACCTCGGGCTCGCAAAAGCAAGCGTGTTGCGTGAGGTGATGCAGCTTGCTCCCAATACTCTCTCCCGCTGGCGGGAGAGATGCCCCGAAAGGGGCAGTGAGGGTG
>NZ_DEPM01000136.1:0-20273 GCF_002358775.1 Martelella sp. UBA3392 | reverse complement strand
AGCCATACGCGATTCCCCTGCCCCTCAAGGGGGGAGATTGGGAGCCGCAATCGCCCCGAATCACGCCCCCGCCGCCAGTTCTCCCGGCAGCTTTGCCGCCCAGTTGGTGATGCTGCCGGCGCCGAGAAGGACGACGAAGTCGCCGGGTTTGGCGATCTTGGCCACGGCGCCCGCAAGGCCGGATTCGTCGGCCAGATATTGCACGTCGCGGTGGCCGGCGGCCTTCATGCCGGTGACCAGCGTTTCGGCATCGAAGCCCGGGCGCGGGTCCTCGCCGGCGGCGTAAACCGGGGCGATGAACACGGTATCGGCATCGTTGAAGCAATTGGTGAAGTCCTCGAACAGGCTTTCCAGCCGCGAATAGCGGTGCGGCTGGTGGATGGCGATGATCCGGCCCTGACAGGCCTCGCGCGCCGCTCTCAGCACCGAACGAATCTCGACCGGGTGATGGCCATAATCGTCGAAGATCTGCGCGCCGTTCCATTCGCCGACCAGCGTGAATCGGCGCTTGACGCCGCCGAAGGCGGCCAGCCCCTTGCGGATATCCGCCTCGGAGATATGCAGCCGGTCGGCAACCGCGATCGCCGCCGTGGCGTTCGAGACATTGTGGCGGCCGGGCATCGGCAGGGAGAGATTTTCGAGCTTCACCGAAGGACGGCGGCGGCGACGGATATCGACATCGAAGATCGTGCGCGTGCCCTCGTTACGGATATTGGAAAAGCGCACATCAGCCTGACGGTTCTCGCCATAGGTCACGATCCGGCGATCCTCGATCTGGCCGACCAGCGTCTGAACTTCAGGATGATCGAGGCACATCACGCCGCAGCCGTAAAACGGCACGCTTTCGACGAACTGCCGGAAGGCCGCGCGCACGCCGTCAAACGTGCCGTAATGATCGAGATGTTCGGGGTCGATATTGGTGACAACCGCGATTTCGGCCGGCAGCTTGAGGAAGGTGCCGTCGGATTCGTCGGCCTCGACCACCATCCATTCGCCCTCGCCCATGCGCGCATTGGTGCCATAGGCATTGATGATGCCGCCATTGATGACGGTCGGGTCGAGCCCGCCGGCCTCCAGCAGCGTTGCCACCATCGAGGTGGTCGTGGTCTTGCCGTGGGTGCCGCCGATCGCGATCGCATCGCGGAAGCGCATCAACTCGGCCAGCATCTCGGCGCGGCGCACCACCGGCAGATGCCTTTCGCGCGCGGCGGTGAGTTCGGGATTGGCGCGTTTGATCGCGGAGGAGACGACCACGACCTCCGCGTCGCCCAGGTTTTCAGCCTTGTGGCCGATGAACACGGAAATGCCTTTGTCGCGCAGGCGCGCGACATTGGCGCTTTCGGCCTGATCCGAGCCCTGCACCTTGTAGCCGAGATTGTTCAGCACTTCGGCAATCCCGCTCATGCCGATGCCGCCGATCCCGACAAAATGGACCACGCCGATCGCTTCAGGCATTCTCATCAGTCAATTCCTTCAATCTTCCTGCCGCTCGCCAGCGCCTCGGCCATATCGGCGAGTCTTTGGGTGGAATCCGGGCGGCCGGCCGCGCGCGCGGCGGCGGCGGCGGTTTCAAGTTTTTCGGGATGCTCGATCGCATCCTTCAGAATTTCCGCGAAGCGCTCAGTCGTCAGTTCGGACTGGGGAACGACTTCTGCGCCGCCATTGCTGGCGACCAACGCCGCGTTTGCAGCCTGATCATGATCAAGCGCGTGGGGATATGGCACATAGATCGCCGGCCGGCCGATGACCGAAAGCTCCGAAACGGTGGACGCTCCGGAGCGGCACACGACAAGATGAGCACCGGCAATCCGTTCCGCCATGTTGCCGAAGAACGGTGAAATCTCCGCGGGCACACTGAGTTTCTCGAAGCGTTCGGTAACGGCTTCGACGTCTTCCGGGCGGGCCTGCTGGGTGACAGTGATGCGCCGGCGAAGCTCGTCTGGCAGCGCCGCAATCGCATCCGGCACAGCTTCGGCAAAGAAATGCGCGCCCTGGCTTCCGCCGAAAACCAGCAGGTTGAAGGTTTCGCCTTCGCTGCGCGCGGGATAAGGCGTGCTTGCCGCTTCCAGCACCGCCGGACGCACCGGGTTTCCGGTCTCGAATATCTTCGCGCCATGGGATTCCCCGGAACGGGTCAGAAAACCGCCAGCAATGGCGTTGACGCGTGGCGCCAGCATCTTGTTGGCCCGCCCCATCACCGCGTTCTGCTCATGCAGCATTGTCGGGATTCCGCCGCTCGATGCAGCATAGACCGGGGGCACCGTCGGATAGCCGCCGAAGCCGATCACGGCTGCCGGCCGGTACTGCGCGAAAAGCGCTCTGGCAACCCGCGATCCCTTGAACAAAGTGAAGCCGGCGCGAATGACGGAAATCGGGTTCTTCGATCCGATCGTCGCAGACGGCACGACATGGATTTTTTCGGCCGGAAACGTCCCGGCGAAACGCTCGGCACGGCTGTCTGTAACAAAGTGTACCTTGTGCCCGCGCGCAATCAGTTCATGGGCCAGAGCTTCAGCCGGAAATACGTGTCCGCCTGTACCCCCGGCAGCCAGGAAAAACAGTTTGCTTTCCATCATCTACTCCGCCGGTACGCCGCGCGGTCGGCCCGGCTCGAAGAAATGGTCCTGACGCGCGCGCTTGTCGGGGCGGTGGCGGGTCAGCGCCAGCACGAAACCTGCGCCGATGCAGGTTGCGATCATCGAGGAGCCGCCGGCCGAAATCAGCGGCAGCGTCATGCCCTTGGCCGGCATAAGCTGCAGCGCCACGCCGATATTGATCACCGACTGCATGCCGATCTGCAACACGAGGCCGGCAACCGCGAAGCGGGCGAAATCGTCGCGCTCGCGATAGGCGTGGCTGAGGCCGCGCAGCACGATGAAGGCGAAGATCGCGACGATGAACATGCAGAACAGAATGCCGAACTCCTCCGCCGCGACCGAAAACACGAAGTCGGTATGGCTGTCCGGCAGCCGCCGCTTGACGATCCCCTCGCCCGGCCCGAGGCCGAACAACCCGCCATTCTGGATCGCCTTGGCGGCAAGCTCGACCTGGAGGTTGTCGCCCTCCCCGGTCAGGAACCGGTCGATACGCGAGGTCACGTGCGGCAGCCAGGTATAGGCCGCCAGAATGCCCGCGACACCGGCGCCGCCGAGGCCCGCGATCCAGATCCAGGACATGCCCGCCATGAAGAAGATGCCGCCCCAGACGATGCCGAGAAGCACGGTCTGGCCGAAGTCCGGCTGGGCGATCAGCAGCACCGCGGAGACGATGAACAGCATGCCGGCGAACAGGTTGCCCGGGATTTCCGGATAACGCTGATGCTCGGCGAAGAGCCAGGCGCAGACCACCGCGAAGGCGGGCTTCAGGAATTCCGAGGGCTGCACCGAGAAGCCGGCAAGCACGATCCAGCGGCGCGAGCCATTGTTGGAGGTGCCGATGAACAGCGCCGCGACCATCGCCAGCAGCGAGCCGATGAGGATGATCACCGCAAGGCGGCGGATCATGCGCGGCGAGCAGAAGGACAGCGAAATCATCACCGCCAGCGACGGCACCAGGAAGATCGCGTGGCGGGTGACGAAGTGGAAACTGTCATAGCCGAGGCGTTCGGCAACGGCGGGCGAAGCGGCGAAGGAGAGCATGAAGCCGATGCCCATCAGCACGATGAAGGCCGCCAGCAACCATCGGTCGATGGTCCAGAACCAGTCTGCGATTGGGCCTCGCTGAACGCGACTGACCATGGATCAGGCCTCCTTGCCGGTTGCTGTAAACGGCTCGACGCCGTCAAGCGCCATCACGGCACTGACGAAGGCATCGCCGCGCTTTTCGAAATTCCGGTACTGGTCGAAGCTGGCGCAGGCCGGCGACAGCACCACCACCGGCGTCTCCGCCTTGCTTTTCGCCGCATCGTCCGCCGCTTGTTTGACGGCGTTTTCCAGCGTGCCGCAGATTACCGTGTCCGCAGCGCCCGCAAGCGTGGCCGAAAAGGCCTCCGCCGCCTCGCCGATCAGATAGGCGCGCGCGATCTTCGGGAAAAAGGGCGCGAGTGCGCCAATGCCGCCTTCCTTGGGGCGCCCGCCCGCGATCCAGTGGATATCGCTGAAGGTCTTCAGCGCCGGGGCCGACGCCTCGGCATTGGTGGCCTTGGAATCATTTACGAAAATCGTGGAGCCACGGCGCGCCACCGGCTGCATGCGGTGGGCAAGGCCCGGAAAGCTGGAAAGTCCATCGCGGATTTCGGCGTCGGTCAGACCAACCGCCCGGCAGGCCGCGATCGCGGCAGCAGTGTTCTGGCCGTTATGGGCGCCGCGCAGAACGGGGTGACTGGAAAGGTCCGCGACCAACGCGCCGTCTTCCACCGAAACAATCGCCCCGCCATCGAAGGCAAGCCCCCGGCTCAGGTGAGCGCGGTCGCAGGAAATCGAAACGACATCATGTCCGGCCTTTTCAAGCCGTTCGGCGATTGCCGTGCAATAGTCGTCGTCCGCGCCCACCACGGCCAGTTTCGCGCCGGCGACCAGCCGCTCCTTGATCGCGGCATAGCGCGTCATGTCGCCATGACGGTCGAGATGGTCGGGCGTGAGGTTCAGGAGCAGGCCGACATCGGCATCGAGCGTGGGCGCAAGATCGATCTGGTAGGACGAGCACTCGACGACGTAGATGCGGCCTGGCGCGAGCGGCGCGAGATCGAGCACGGCGCGGCCGATATTGCCACCGACCTCCACGTCGCGGCCCGCCGCCTTCAGGATATGGCCGATCAGCGCCGTGGTGGTCGATTTGCCATTGGTGCCGGTGATCGCGATCAGCTTGGCTTCGGGACATGTCGCCCGGCGTTCGCGCGCCAGAAGCTCGACATCGCCGATGATCTCGATGTCAGCAGTCTTGGCCTGCTCCACCACCCAGTGCGGTTTCGGATGCGTCAGCGGCACGCCGGGAGCAAGAACGAGCGCGGCAAACCCGCTCCAGTCCATATGCCGCAGATTGGCGATCGGAATGCCTTTTTCCGCGGCAATGCGGCAGCTCTCGGCGTTGTCGTCGAAGGCCGTTACCTGAGCGCCGCCGGCAATCAGCGCCAGCGCGGTCGCCATGCCCGAACCGCCAAGCCCGAACAGCGCGACCTTCTTGCCGGAAAACTGCGTGACCGCGATCATCGACCTACCTGAGCTTCAGCGTTGAAAGCCCGATCAGCGCGAGGCCGAAGGAGATGATCCAGAAACGGATCACCACCTGGCTTTCGGTCCAGCCGAGCTTTTCGAAATGGTGATGGATCGGCGCCATCAGGAATACGCGCCGCTTGGTGCGCCGGAAGACGGCGACCTGGATGATCACCGAGAGCGCTTCCAGCACGAAAAGCCCGCAGATGATCGCCATCACGATCTCGTGCTTGGTGGCGACCGCCACAGAGCCAATCAGCCCGCCAAGGGCCAGCGAGCCGGTATCGCCCATGAAGATCGCGGCCGGCGGCGCATTGAACCACAGGAACCCCATGCAGGCCCCGATCACGGCGGAGAGAAGCACCACCAGTTCGCCGGTGCCCGGCACGTAGTTGATCTGGAGATAGGTCGCGAACACGGTGTTGCCGACGACATAGGCGATCAGCGCGAAGGAGCCGGCGGCGATCATCACCGGCACGGTGGCGAGGCCATCAAGCCCGTCCGTGAGGTTGACCGAATTGCCGGCGGCGACGATCACGAAAGCGCCGAACGGGATGAAGAACCAGCCGAGGTCGATCACGAAGTCCTTGAAGAACGGAAAGGTCAGCGCCGAGCCGAGGGTCGCGCCGTCAATGCTGGCGAGATTGGCGGCATACATCATGAAAGCCACCGCGACGCCGGCGATGACAAATTCGAAGAACAGGCGGCGGCGGCCGGAAAAGCCCTTGTCGGACTGTTTGGTGACCTTGAGATAGTCATCGTAAAAACCGATCGCGCCGAAGCCGAGCGTCACCAGCAGCGTGGCCACCACATAGGCATTGGAAAGATCGGCCCACAACAGCGCGGAGCCGATGATGCCGGCCAATATCATCAGCCCGCCCATGGTCGGCGTGCCGGCCTTCTTGAAATGGGTCTGCGGCCCGTCGGCGCGGATCGGCTGGCCCTTGCCCTGGCGCAACCGCAGTGCTGCGATAATGCGCGGGCCGAACAGGAAGACGATCAGTGCCGAGGTGAATACGGCGGCGCCGGAGCGGAATGTGATGTAGCGGAACAGATTGAAAAACTGGAACCTGTCCGACAACTCCACGAGCCAAATCAGCATGAACGCCCCTTTCCAGAGAAGGCAGAGCGCGCGCCGTCATTCCCTTTCGGGCCACGGCGGGCGCAATCATTTATTGTTGTTCGCAGCATGTTGAACACCGGTATGCCACGAAATTGTTTACGCCCGGTTTACCCTTCCGCCGGATAGGTCTCGGTCAGTTTCTGAACGATGACGCCGAATCCCATTCCGTTTGACGACTTTAACATTATCGTGTCGCCAGCCGCGACAGAGCCAACGGCGAATTCAGCCAATTCGGCGGCGTTGTCGCGATATTCCACAACAATGCTTTCCGGCAGCGCCTCGCTGAGCGCCTGCATTTCCTCGCCGGCAAGCCAGACATCAGTCACGCCGGCCGCGACCAGCGGACCGGCGAGCGCCTCATGCGCCTCGCGGGCGTAATCGCCGAGTTCGAGCATGTCGCCGAGAACCGCGATCCGCCGGCCGGGCTCGTTGCCGGAGCCCAGAAGCTCGAGCGCCGCCCGCATCGAGGCCGGGTTGGCATTATAGCTTTCATCGATCAGCGTAAAGACGCCATCGGGCGCTTTCAGGCGTTGACGCCGCCCCCTGCCCTTCATCTGTTCGACGGTTTCGAACGCCTCAAGCGCGGCATGGACATCGCCGCCAGCCTCGGCGATCGCCGCAAGGGCCGCAAGCGCGTTTTCGGCCATATGCTGGCCCGGCAGGCCGAGGTTGAAGGCGGTCGGCTCCTCGGTCCCGAGCGCCGCCAGAACATGGCCCCGCTCGTTCTTCCTGTCGCTGACGGTGCGGTATTCGAGCAGCCGATAGTCGGCCTTGGCATGCTCGCCGAAGGAAACGACGCGGGCACCGTAGCGCCGGGCGACCCGCGCCAGCGTATCGAAGGCATCGATGTCGCGGTTGAGGATCGCAGCGCCGTCAGGCTCCAGGCCTTCCAAAATCTCGGCCTTGGCTGCGACGATTTCCTTGATGCCGGAAAAATTGCCGATATGGACCGGGGCGACGGTGGTGATCACCGCCACATGCGGGCGCACCATTTTCGTCAGCGGCCGGATCTCGCCGGAATGGTTCATGCCGATCTCGAACACGCCGAATTCGGTATCGGCCGGCATCCGGGCAAGGGTGAGCGGCACGCCCCAGTGGTTGTTGAACGAGGCGACGGCCGCATGAACCTTGCCGGAGGCCTTCAGCCCGGCGGCGAGCATTTCCTTCGTGCTGGTCTTGCCGACCGAACCGGTGACGGCGATGATGCGCGCGTCCGTGCGCGCCCTCGCCGCCATCGCCAGCCGGCCCATCGCCTCCAGCACATCGTCAACGACGATCATGCCGCAGGTCAGCCTTCCCAGCGCCGGCAGCTTGGCCTCGGACACGACCAGGAGCGTCGCGCCGTTCTTGGCGGCGAGGCCTGCGAATTTGTGGCCGTCGACCCGGTCGCCGGCGATGGCGAAAAACGCCTCGCCATGGGAGATCGTGCGGCTGTCGATGGAAATGCCCGAGACGCCTTCCGGCAGTTCGCCCACGGGACGCCCGTCCATGGCCTCGACCATTTCGGCTGATGTCCAAAGCAAACTCACGATGCGCGGCCCTCCAATGCCTTCTTGACTTCGGCAAGGTCGGAGAAGGGTCGGGTCACGCCGCCCGCCGTCTGCCCTTCCTCGTGTCCCTTGCCGGCTACGATCAGTGTATCGCCCGTCTTCAACAGGCCGACGGCATGGGCGATCGCCTCGGCCCGATCGCCGATCTCGGTCGCGCCGGGGGCCGCGGCCAGGATTTCCGAGCGGATTTCCGCGGGCACTTCTGAGCGCGGATTGTCGTCAGTGACGATCACGATATCGGCAAGCCGGGTGGCGATCTCGCCCATGATCGGACGCTTGCCCCGGTCGCGATCGCCGCCGCAGCCGAAGACCACGACGACCCGGCCGGTGGTGAACGGCCGCACCGCGGTGAGCACCTTTTCCAGCGCATCGGGCTTGTGGGCGTAATCGATATAGGCAAGCGCGCCGTTTCCGGCCTTGCCCGCAAGCTGAAGCCGGCCCGCCGCGCCTTCCACCTTTTCCAGCGCCAGAAGCGCGGTTCGGGCATCAACGCCGGTCGCAATCGCAAGACCGGCGGCGACCAGCGCGTTCGAAATCTGGAACTCGCCGGCAAGCGGCAGCCGCACCTCGTGGATCGTGCCGTCGTGCAGGATTTCGGCGAACTGGCTGTCACGCTTCTGCTCGACGCGCTTCAGCGCCAGAAATGCGCCCTTGCGGCCGACGGTGAGAACGCGCTGGCCCGCATTTTCCGCCGCGGCAATCGCACGATCCGACCATTCATCATCGGCGTTGATCACAGCTGGCGAACCTGCTGGCAGAACCCGCTCGAAAAGCTGCATCTTGGCCGCGAAATAATGCTCCACGGTCGGATGATAGTCCATGTGGTCGCGGCCGAGATTGGTGAACGCCCCGGCCGAAAGCCGCACGCCGTCGAGCCGGTACTGATCGAGCCCGTGGCTGGAGGCTTCCATCGCGCCATGGGTAACGCCGTCGCGGGCAAGCTCGGCAAGCAGTGCGTGAAGCGCCACCGGATCGGGCGTGGTCAGCGAGCCGTATTCCGTGCGGCCGGGAGCGGTCACGCCGGTGGTGCCGATCATGGCGGCGGCAAGGCCGGCATGGGCCCAGATTTGACGGGTGAAGGAGGCAACGGAGGTCTTGCCGGCCGTGCCGGTGACGGCCACCATGGCTTCCGGCTGCGCGTCATAGAAACGGGCGGCGGCGATCGCCAGAAAGGCGCGCGGATTGTCGACGGTCAGCACCGGGATGTGCGCGCCCTCGTGCGGCGAGGCGCTGATGGCGGCAACCGCGCCGCGCTGGGCGGCGTCATCGATGAAGGCAGCGCCATCCGCCTTGCTGCCGGCGATCGCCACGAACAGCGCGCCGGGCTCGGCCTTGCGGCTGTCGGCGGTCAGGGAGGTTATGTCGAGCGCGCCGGAGTTGCCGGCAAGCGCCGCATTCAGTTCGGGAAAGGCCGTTCCGGCGAGAGCGCTCAGTTTCATCGTATCAGTCTCTGTTCTGCACCCGGCGGGCCGGATGGCATGGCATCAGTAGGAAGCGAGGAGGGCTGCCCCTTCCGCGCCGAAATCGGGATCAACGCCGAGGATGGGCGCCGTCCGGCGAATGATCTCGCCATTCATCGGCCCGGCATTCCAGGCGGCCGTACGACCGGGGACCCCCTCGACCTTCTTGGCATCGTCAATCGTCACGAGGACGACATATTGCGGGTTGTCCATGGGAAATGCGGCAAGAAAAGCGTTGAAGTTGCGATCTTTCGAATATTTCCCATCGATAATCTTCTCCGACGTGCCGGTCTTGCCGCCAACGCGGTAGCCCGGCACCTGGCCGTTGCGGCCCGAGCCGTCCGTGCCGTTCAGCCTCAGCAGATAGCGCATCTTGTCGCTGGTTTCCTGGGAAACCACGTGCTTGGCGATCCGGTCGGCCTCCTCTTGGCTGCGCGGCAGGAAGGTCGGCGTCAGAAGCTTGCCGCCATTGACCAGCGCCGCCGCGGCGGCTGCCGTCTGCAGCGAGGTCGTGGTCACGCCCTGGCCGAAGGAGACGGTCGCGGAGAAGACGCCGCCCCATTTCTGCGGCCGCTGGGGC
The DNA here is from genome assembly GCF_002358775.1 of Martelella sp. UBA3392. Classification (NCBI taxonomy): domain Bacteria; kingdom Pseudomonadati; phylum Pseudomonadota; class Alphaproteobacteria; order Hyphomicrobiales; family Aurantimonadaceae; genus Martelella; species Martelella sp. UBA3392. The sequence goes on along the minus strand of NZ_DEPM01000136.1, from coordinate 10,410 downwards.
GTTCCCGCGCCGCCGATCTCGGTGTCCATCTTGTCGAGCAGGCCGAGATTTTCCAGGAAGGTGCGCTGGTAATCCGGACCGACGGCGGCGGCGATACGCGACGCGGCGATATTGGAGGAATAGGTGAAGACCTCCGGATAGGTGAGAATCCGGTTCTGGGCATGGTCGTCGCGAATGCGCGAGCGGCCGAAGATCAGCGGCGTCTTCGCATCCACAAGGCTGTTCATGTTGAACTTGCCGGATTCCAGCCCCATCGCCAGCGTGAAGGCCTTGAAGGTCGAACCCATTTCGTAAACGCCGGTGATCGCGTCGTTCAGCATGCGCGGATCGGTCGCCGGCGGCGGATTGTTCGGATCGAAATCGGGCACCGATGCGAGCGCAATGATCTCGCCGGTGTTGACGTCGAGAACCGTTCCAGTCGCGCCGATGGCGTGGAACTTGTTGACGCCTTCCACCAGAACGTCGCGCAGGATGCTCTGGACGCGTAGGTCGATCGAGGTTTCGAACGGCTTCAGGTCCATCGCGCCGGAGAGGCCGAGGCCCATCAGACCGGAAATCCCGTCGGTCCTGTCCATATAGCGTTCGATGCCGGACAGGCCGCGATTGTCGATATCGACAAGGCCGAGAATATGTGCCGCCTGCGGGCCGCCGGGATAGAAGCGATGCACCTCCGGGCGGAAGCCGACGCCGGGCACGCCGGCGGCCAGCACCTGGCTCTGCTGCTTGGGCGTGATCTGGCGCTTCAGCCAGACGAATTCGCCCTTGGAGTTTAGCAGCCGGTAGGCGCGCTTGGCATCGAGATCGGGGAAGATCGGCAGCAGCGCGTCGAGAACGTCGTCGGCACTGGTGATCATCGAGGGGTCGGCGTAAAGCGACATCATCCGGACGTCGGTGGCAAGCACCGCGCCGTTGCGGTCCACGATATCCGGGCGGCGCGCCAGCGTCAGCGGCATCGCCGCGCGGGCAACCGCGCCATCATCCTTGGCCAGCGAATAGTGCACCAGCCGCCCGCCGATCACGGCATAGACGGCGACAAAAGCGAAGGTGACGAAGCCGACGCGGCTGCGCGCCAGATTGACCCGTTTCTTTGCCGTGCCCTGGAACACGTCGGGCCGCGCTGCATCTTCCGTGGCCTTCGCAGCACGACGCGCCTTGGGCTTCAGCTTGGGCTTCAGCTTGGGCTTCAGTTTGAGGATGCCGGGGAGCTTGATCATGGTGTCACCGATCCGGTTATGACGATATCCGTGCCGTCGGGGGCGTCGCCAGCCATCAGCGGCGGCAGTTCCTCTTCGACGGGCTCGGCTTTGATTGGGGGAAGCTGGTCGAGCGTCGCGATCTGCTCCGGTTCGGCCGGGTGCAGGTTGAGCTCGGCTGCGAAGAACTCGGCAAGCCGGGCCATGCGGGCGGGCTGGGTCAAGAGCGCCTCGTCGGCCTTCAACAGGTCGATATTGTTCTGCTCCAGCGCGATCTGGTCGTCGAGCGCGCGGACCTCGTCATAGGTCGCCTCGACGCTGTATTTGATCGTGTAGGTGACCGTCGCGGTCGCGACCATGACCAGAATGAGGATGAGATCGAGCGGACGAAGCATCAGGCGCCTCCAAGGCGGGAAATATCGGCAAGGGACGGAAGGCCGAAGGCATCGAGCCCGGTTTCGGGCGCAGGCGCCCCGGTGCGGATCGCGACCCTGAGCTTGGCCGAGCGCGCGCGCGGGTTCTCCGCGGCCTCGGCCTCGCTCGCGGCAATCATGGCCTTGCCCGACTGATCGAAAAGAGCGGGCGCGGGCGCGACCTCCGGCAGATGGCGCGAGCCGCCGGCCTTGCCGAGACGCGCCGAAATGAACTGCTTGACGATCCGGTCCTCGAGCGAGTGAAAAGTGACCACCGCCAGCACGCCGCCCGGCTTCAAGGCCCGTTCGGCCGCCAGCAGCGCGCCGGCCAGTTCGCCGAGTTCGTCATTCACATAGACGCGGAGCGCCTGGAACACACGGGTTGCCGGATGGATCTTGTCCTTGGCGCGGCGCGGGGTGACGATCTCGATCAGGCCAGCGAGGTCGCGCGTGGTCGCAAACGGCTCTTCGGCGCGCTTCTTCTCGATCGCGCGGGCGATGCGGCCGGCGTTCTTTTCCTCGCCGAGAATGCCGAAAATCCTTATCAGATCACCGACCTTCGCCCGATTGACGACATCGGCGGCGGAAACGCCCTCACCCGACATGCGCATGTCGAGCGGGCCGTTTTTCTGGAAGGAGAAGCCGCGCTCGGCCTCGTCGATCTGCATGGAGGAGACGCCGATATCGAGAACCACGCCATCAAGTCCGCCTTCGGGCGCAAAGCGATCGAGCGTAGAGAAACGGGCGTGATGCAGAGACAGGCGCGGGTAACGGGCGAGAAGATCGCCGGCCGCGGCAATCGCGTTCGGATCGCGGTCGAGACCGATAACCTCGGCGCCCTCCTCCAGCAGCGCGCTGGAATAGCCGCCCGCGCCGAACGTGCCGTCGAGAATGATCTTGCCGGGCGCCGGCTTCAATTGAGCCAGCACCTCGACAAGCATAACCGGAATGTGACGAACCGGTCCGCCATCGGCATCGATTGTGCCAGGATTCCCCGCCATTCCGTTTCCCCGTTTCATCAGGCGCCCGCCCGCCCGCCGAGACGGGCCTTGCGCGCTTGCGCCTGCGCTTCCTGAAATGCCTGCGGCTCCCAAAGCTGGAAGTGATCCGCCCGCCCCACAAATGTGACCTCCGTATCGATGCCGGTGAAATCGCGGATGAAGTCCGTGACCATCAACCGCCCCTCGGCATCGAGTTTCGCGAACACGCCGCCGCCATGGATCAGCAGCGACATGCTGTTTGCTTCCGCCGAGAACGGGTCCTCCTGGTCGATCTGCCGCTCGAAACGGTCGAGCAGATCGGGACCGCCGATGCTGATTGCCGGGAAGACGAAATCCTGGAAGCAGTAGAGCTCCGTGATATTCCGCTCCGCCAGCACCGTGCGAAACACCGCAGGCACCGACACCCTTCCCTTGGCGTCGACCTTCTTGGTCGCGTTGGACAGAAACCGGTTCATTACGCGCTACTACCGACGTCTCAAGCAGTCCTTCGCAGACCGCCAACCCAAAGGAATACCCTGGAAAACCAAACCGCCCGACGGGCGAACTCAGCATGAAATACAAACACTTGAAGCCATCGCGCTGCCCGGAAGCCGCATCTGCACCGGACGGCGAATTTATGCTTAATGGGATAACATGGGCAGATTTGGGCGTCAATGGGATAAGCCGTTATTAACCGTGTCGACAGCGCTTCCGGAAAGGCTGATTCTATCAGCCGGCCCTTAACGAAAGCTTTCGTCGCGGCATGCGAAACGGTGCGCCCAAGCGCCCGTTTTTGAATGAAAAAAGGAAATAACCAGTTGGCCTGTAAGCCGGGTTCTGTATGGCTTTGCGGTTGCCCGCAAAACGTGGCGGCCATTCATCTGGGACAGCACTTGCGCGCTGCCTCTCGCAACCCACCCGGATGACCGGCCTGGAAACAGGCTGGCGTCAAGCGCCGCGTCATCCCTATTCGGTTTTGCTCCCGGTGAGGTTTACCGTGCCGCCATGCGTTGCCGCCGGCGCGGTGGGCTCTTGCCCCACCCTTTCACCCTTACCCGGCCAAAGCCGGGCGGTTTGCTTTCTGTGGCACTGTCTCTGGGGTCGCCCCCGCCGGACTTTCTCCGGCACCGTGTTTCCGTGGAGCCCGGACTTTCCTCACCCTGCCGCCTTTCGGCATTGGCAAAGCGCGGCCGCCCGGCCAACTGGTCGGGCCTCTCTAGTGCGTTTTGTACGATAAAGAAAGGGATTATGAGAAGGACGGCGCGAAATCGACCGGGTAGCCCTCGCCCGCAAGCGAACCTTGCGCCATCAGCACCGCGCCCAGCCGGCCGATCTCGTCGGAGCTCTTGGCGGCCGCGCCGCAGCCGGCCGTCAGCACCGCGATCCGGGGCGATGGCGAGAAGCCGATCATCGGATAGCCGGACGGCGAATAGCTCGTCACGCAGGTGCCGGTTTCCGATTGCAGCACCTTCAGCTTCGGCATCAGGTCGCAGATGATCCGGGTCAGATGCTCGCGCGTGGCGTTATGCCCCGTCGAGCGGAACCAGTCGCGGATATCCGCCTCGCTTGAAAGCGGCACATCATCGGGGTCGCCGCCGATCTTGATATACCAGCGGCCATCGGGATAGCGGATCGGCGGCAGCAGATAGATGCCGTCCTCGTCGAATTCCGCTTTGTAGATCAGACTGGGCATGGCCGAAAGCGACCGCGCCTCCTCCTCATCCACCTCGAAATAGGCCACGGTGCGGGCAAAGACGGTGAGGTCGATCTTCGCCGGCAGAAGCTTCTCGCTGATGGTGAAGCCGCCGGCGGCCACCAGCACCTTGTCGGCGGTCAACGTCTCGCCGGCATCGGTGGTGACGCTGACCCGCGCGCCGCCATCGCTCACCTCGGTTACGGTCGCGGCGATCACCTCCGCCCCGGCCTTTCTGGCGAGAAGGGACTGCGCGGCCACAAGCCGTCGCGGCGAGATGTAACCCGCCCGTCGCGGTTCGAACACACCCTCCGTTTTGGGCGCGAAGGAGAAGTAGGGGAATTTCTCCAGAAGCCCCGCGCCGTCCACGATTTCGGCGGTGGCCCCGCATTGTCCGGCGGCATCCATGATGGTTTCGACATAGCGCCCGCGCGAGCGCCCCGGCCCGACGATCAGCGCGCCGACCTCGCCGAAGAAATCGATGCCGCTGTCGCGCTCGATGTCGCGGTAACGGGCAATCGAACGGTTGGCGAGCCGCGCCCAGACCGGATTTCGGTCGATGGTGCGGGTAATGCGGCCCTCATCGTAATGGCTGGCGAAGACGCCGGTATGCTCGGCCTTGTCCACCGGCTCATCCGGCCCGATGACGGCGACGCCCTCCTCCATGCCTGCCAGATGGCGCGCGGCAGCCGCGCCCATCAGACCGCGACCGATGATGATTGTCCTGAAATGTCGTGTCATGACCCGCTCTCTGGAAATTTGCCGAAGCTTCACCGAGCCGGGCCGGCAATGCAAGGGAAAGATAACGAAGCCGGGTCAGGGCCCGGCGTCATAGAGCGTGAATTGGGTGTCGCTCAGCGCTTCGGGCGGGTCTTCGAGATTGGCCTCGTAGATCGGATCAATGAGATAGTGCTTCAGCACGAAACTGCCCTTCTCCAGCGTCCAGCGCCCGGTGGAATAGGCATCTCCCAGCCCGCGCCATTTCTCGAAGGTGGAGATCGTGTTGGTCTCCGGATCGAATTCCGAATTGACCAGGATCGTGCCGGCGGTAAACCCGGTCACAGTCGGATCGCGGACAAGCTTGGTATAGGTGTCGTCGCCGGGCTCATAATCGAGGGAGAAGGCGGGCGTCGCGAAGGATACGATCTCGCCTTCTTCCGGAAATCCGTCCTCGCGAGCAAAGACATAGGCCACGGCCACGTTATAGGCGCCGAGCCCGCAGGTGATCTGGTAGAGCCGCCCCTTCACATCCTCCACCGTCCCGTCGTAGCGGGTCTCCGGCCAGGACACGTTGAACGTCTGATCCTCGAGCCCGTCGAAGCGTTCGGCAAGATCGCTCTCGCACTGGCCGGGAAGGGCGGCTGTGACCATGGCCTTCGCGGTCGCAAGGCCGTCATCGGCGGCAAAGGCGGGAACTACAGGGAGGAAGGTGGCAGCCAGCAGCAGGCGGATAGGCGCGGCGCTCATATCACGCCGCCTTCAATTCGCGCTCGATCGCCTCATAGGCCGCGTTGATGCGGGCCATGCGGTCATTGGCGGCGGCGTGGAATTCCTTCGGCACGCCGCGCGCGATCAGCCGGTCGGGATGGTTTTCGGCCACCAGCGCCCGGTAGCGGCTGCGGATGGTCTTGAAGTCATCATTGCGGGAAACGCCGAGCACGCCGTAAGGATCGCGGTCGCCCATATCCATATGGCGCGCGCAGATGGTCTGGAAACGCGCCTCGCTGATGCCGAAGATTTCGGCGACATGGGCCAGGAAATCCAGCTCCTTCTCGTGGATGCTGCCGTCGGCCTTGGCGATGTGGAACAGGCCGTCAATCACCTCTTCCAGCAGCGGGCAGCCCTCCTCGCCATCCGAGCAGAGCCCCTTCAGCTTGCGCGCATAGGCATCATAACCGGCGATATCCTGCCGGGCGAGATTATAGAGCCGGGCGACATTGACGCGCTCTTCCTCCGGGATTTCGAAAATCTCGTGGAAGGCGGCAACCTCTTCCATGGTCACGAATCCATCGGCCTTCGCCATCTTCGCCGAAAGCGCGATCAATGAGACGGAAAACGCCACCTGGCGGCGGGTTTCGGGGTCGCCCTCGAACAGCGTGCGCACGGCCTCGACCACGCCCGAAAGGACGTTGCCGGCGGACTGGCTGACGAAATGGACCAGTTTTTCCCAGAATGACATTCAACAGGCTCCCGGCGGTGCGACCCGCCTTCTCAAGAATCGCCAGATTGGACAAAAACGGCGGCGCATGCAAGTCGAACCGACCGGTTCAATCAGAAATTTTCCGTGATCGCGCTGCGACATTTTCGCCCCACCCCGCGCGCGCTCCGGAGCCGCGCCCGCCTTTTCCGATTGCCTGCCCGGCAAGCGGGTGGCTATAGACATTGGCAGGGACGCTTGACCGGGAGACTTCGCGCCATGGAACGCAAGAATACATTCAACCTTGGCTATTTTCTGGTGGCCTTCCTGATCGTGATCGGGTTTCAGCTCTGGTTTACGTCGCGCGACGTCGCGCGGATCAGCTATTCCGAGATGATCAGCTATATCGAAAAGGGCCAGGTCCAGTCGGTCGCGATCGCCGAAAACACGATCGAGGGCAAGTTCAAGACGGCGGTGGACGGCAAGGAATATTTCGTCACCTACCGCGTTCCGCAGGAGCTTGCGGTCGACTTCGACAAGTACAAGGTCGATGTCACCGGCGTTCCCGACCATTCGCTTCTGACACAGATCCTCTCCTGGGTGCTGCCGATCGTGATCTTCTTCGCGATCTGGGCATGGTTCTTCCGCAAGTTCGCGGAAAAGCAGGGCATGGGCCTCGGCGGCATGATGAATATCGGCAAGTCCAAGGCCAAGATCTATGTCGAGCGCGACACCGGCGTGACCTTCGATGACGTCGCCGGCGCCGACGAGGCCAAGGTGGAACTCAAGGAGGTCGTCTCCTTCCTCACCGAACGCGAGAAATACGGCCGGCTCGGCGCGCATATTCCGAAAGGTCTGCTTCTGGTCGGCCCGCCCGGCACCGGCAAGACGCTGATCGCCAAGGCGGTCGCGGGCGAAGCGGGCGTCACCTTCTTCTCGATCTCGGGCTCGGAATTCGTCGAAATGTTCGTCGGCGTGGGTGCTGCGCGCGTGCGCGACCTGTTCAAGCAGGCCCGCGAAATGGCGCCCTGCATCATCTTCATCGACGAGCTGGATGCGCTGGGCCGCGCCCGCAATTCCTTCGGCATGGGCGGCAATGACGAGAAGGAGCAGACGCTGAACCAGCTTCTGGTCGAACTCGACGGTTTCGATCCCGCCGCCGGCATCGTCATTCTGGCCGCCACCAACCGGCCGGAAGTCCTCGACCCGGCGCTGACGCGCGCGGGCCGCTTCGACCGGCAGGTGGTGATGGACCGGCCCGACCGGGGAGGACGCGAGGCAATCCTCGCCGTGCACATGAAAAAGATCCGGCTTGCCGAGGATGTCGATGCCGGCCAGGTTGCGGCGCTGACGCCGGGCTTTTCCGGCGCCGACCTCGCCAACCTCGTCAACGAGGCCGCGATCTTCGCGACAAGGCGCGGCGGCGAGAAGGTGACGATGGAGGATTTCACCCAGGCCGTGGAGCGCACGGTGGCCGGCTCGGAACGGCGCGGCCGCCTGCTGAACCCGGACGAGCGCGAACGCGTCGCCTTCCACGAAATGGGCCATGCGCTGGCCGCCGCCGCGCTCCCCAAGACCGATCCGGTGCACAAGATCTCGATCATCCCTCGCTCGATCGGCGCGCTCGGCTACACCATGCAGCGCCCGACCGAGGACCGGTTCCTGATCACCGCAGGCGAATTGCGCGACCGCATGGTGGTGCTGCTCGCCGGGCGCGCCGCGGAAGACATCGTCTACGGCGAAATCTCCACCGGCGCCTCCGACGACCTCGCCCGCGTCACCGACATCGCCCGGCAATATGTCATGAGCTTCGGCATGGACCCCGATATCGGCCAGGCCGCACTTGAGCAGAAGCGCGCGCAATATATGCCCGAGGCCCCCGGCATGGGCGGCGCCAAGGACTATTCCGACGTCACCGCCCGCGAGATCGACCTCGCGATCCGCAAGCTGATCGACGAGGCCTATGAGCGGGCGAAACAAGTCCTGAACCAGCGCCGCAAGGACCTGGACGACGGCGCCCGCATGCTGCTCGAAAAGGAAACCATCACCCCGGCCGATTTCCCGCCGCTGGTCCAGCAACCGCTGGCGCAGGCGCGGGTGCTGTCATAACCGTGAACGCGTTGCTCCGCCCCGAAAGTCCCGACCGCGACCGTCTTCGCGCTTCAGGCCAGCACATGCACCGAAAAGCAAAATTAGTGACCAAAATGCACCACGAACCATAAGATAGCCGAACTAAAACCTTAGATTGTATACTTGATATATTGCAATCAAAATCCTGCCTGACATTCTTTTCCCGACCTAAGATATGGAGAGGAAAGGCGATGTGCGGATCAGCTTATGGACTCGGCAGACATCCAAATTCCGTGGGCCCTTGCCGGCAATTTCTGATGTCAGCCACTTCGGCGCTGGCGCTGACAGTGTTTGCAATTGCGATGACGGCGGAAGACGCGCGGGCGGACGACGAATGCGGCCAGCCCACTTCCGTCACCTATTGCAACGGCGCGGCTTACAACGACATTACCTACCAAAGCGGCACCAATCTGGTCCTCAACAACGCTGCCATGGTTGTCATTGGCGATATCAATGTCGGATCGGGCATACTGGGAGCCAAGCCTGCGACGATCACGACGACCTCATACCTGAGCCTTGGCGGCGCACTCAACGTCATTTCGATGAATACGGATGCCAGCCTTCAGATAACCGAAGGTTCGAGCGATGGTTCCAGCATCATCGCCGGCCCCCTCACCGCAACAACGACCGGTCGCGGCAATGCCATCGCCAACATCCAGGGTGGGACCATTTCCGTAACGGACTTCTACAACGCCGTCACTGCTCTGGCTCAAGGGAGCGGGGATGCGATTGTCAATATTTCAGGAAACGCCTCGATTGAGGCGGAGATCAGCAAAACAGCCATTCTGGCCAACAATACCGGCTCGGGAGCAGCTAACATATCCATGACTGCGGGGAACGTCGCCGGAATTGTCGAGGCACGCGGCATCGATGGCTCCATCGATATCTCGGGGGGAGAGATTACCGGAGGCATTATCGCCGCGTCCGATGGCGGAGATTTTTCAATATCCCTCACTGGAGGAACGTTGACTTATCTATACGATGTTTTCGAGGATGACGATTTTGACGAAGTCATCGCTTTGGACGTTGGTGGGAACGGGAGCGTTCCCCATTCGTCAATTCACATCGACGGCGCGACTGTAAGGTCATCTACCAATGTCTTTATTGGTATTTTTTCAGATGCCACTACCGTATCCGGCAGCACCAACAAGATCGTCATAGACAATACGTCGGGAGAGACTTATCTGGAAACCGCCGTTCTCGTGGATGTGGATCGCGCAGGCACCGCCACTATCGAATTCAATGGGGGGGCCTTATACTATACTACGACCAACAGCCAAATAAACGCGGCATTATCGGCCTTCGCTGACGAGGAAGACGCCTCCGTTACCATCAAAGGCGGCACCATCTCTGCCGTAGGCATCCCTTCACAAAGACCATTGATGATCGGCGCGCAGGCGGTCAGCTTTGGCGGCAGCATGGCAACGGTTTCCATGAGCGGAGGCGAGGTTATTGTCACAGGCGCTAAAGCATACGGCCTCATGACTCAGGATTTCGAAACCTTTAATGGTTTCGGCGATTCGACGCTTTCCATGACAGGCGGCACGCTCCGCGTGACCGCGGCTGGCCCGGATGTGACCGGCGAGCTAATCGTGGATTCGTCGGCTATCTACATACCAAGCAAAAATACTCCCGGGTTGAACAATAAGATATCGGTAAGCGGAGGCACGATAACCGCTACCAATGCAAATGGAATCCTGGCTTACGTGAACGATGACACAACCACGACGATTGATCTGACAAGCGGAAATCTCACCGTCGATTACAAAGGCGTGCACGAGGGCTACGGCGTTGCGATCAGCGGGCCCACTATGCCGGATAAGTCTTCGGCGTCGGGTGTAACAGAGGTGGCTCGGTTTATCTG
>NZ_DEPM01000129.1:3002-42873 GCF_002358775.1 Martelella sp. UBA3392 | reverse complement strand
CATGCCGCCTATTTCCTGCAGCAGCAGGAGATGACGCGCTATGACGCCGTGAACTACATTTCCCATGGCATCGGCAAGCGTCCCGGCTCCTCCGAGACCCGTACGCCGCGTGGCGTCAACGAGCCAGAGGAAAGCGATGCCAGCGGCCAGCGCGAGAGCGAGGACAGCGCTCGCAAGCAGCCGGATGCGCTGAAGGCCTATTGCGTCAACCTCAATGAAAAGGCGATGAGCGGCAAGATCGACCCGCTGATCGGTCGCGATGCCGAGGTCAACCGCACCATCCAGGTGCTGTGCCGCCGGTCCAAGAACAACCCGCTCTATGTTGGCGATCCCGGCGTCGGCAAGACGGCGATCGCCGAGGGCCTCGCCAAGCGGATCGTTGAAGGCAAGGTGCCGGAAGCGCTCATCGACGCCACGATCTTCTCGCTCGACATGGGCACGCTGCTGGCCGGCACGCGCTATCGTGGCGACTTCGAGGAGCGGCTGAAGCAGGTCGTCAAGGAACTCGAGGAATATGAGGGCGCGGTGCTCTTCATCGACGAGATCCATACCGTGATCGGCGCAGGCGCCACGTCTGGCGGCGCGATGGACGCCTCGAACCTATTGAAGCCGGCGCTCTCCTCGGGTGCGATCCGCTGCATCGGTTCGACCACCTACAAGGAATACCGCCAGTTCTTCGAAAAGGACCGGGCGCTGGTGCGCCGGTTCCAGAAGATCGATGTCAACGAGCCCTCCGTGGACGATGCCATCGCGATCATGAAGGGCCTGAAGCCCTATTTCGAGGAATATCACAACCTGCGTTACACCAACGACGCCATCAAGGCGGCGGTGGAACTGTCCGCGCGCTACATCACCGATCGCAAGCTGCCTGACAAGGCCATCGACGTGATCGATGAGAGCGGCGCGGCGCAGATGCTGGTGCCGGTATCGCGCCGTCGCAAGATGATCACCGAAAGGGAGATCGAGGCGACGATCGCGACAATGGCGCGGATCCCGCCAAAGACCGTTTCCAAGGACGACGAGCAGGTGCTCGCCAATCTGGAGCAAGAACTTCGCTCGGTGGTCTACGGCCAGGACAAGGCGATCGATGCGCTGGCGACCTCGATCAAGCTCGCCCGGGCGGGCCTGCGCGAGCCCAACAAGCCGATCGGCTCCTACATCTTCTCCGGCCCTACGGGCGTCGGCAAGACCGAGGTGTCGAAGCAACTTGCCTCCTCGCTCGGCGTCGAGCTTTTGCGCTTCGACATGTCGGAATACATGGAGCGGCACACGGTCTCGCGTCTGCTCGGTGCGCCTCCCGGCTATGTCGGCTTCGACCAGGGCGGTCTCCTGACCGACGGCGTCGATCAGCATCCGCATTGCGTCGTGCTGCTTGACGAGATCGAGAAGGCGCATCCGGACATCTACAACATTCTGTTGCAGGTGATGGACCACGGCTCGCTGACCGACCACAACGGCAAGAAGATCGACTTCCGCAACGTCATCCTGATCATGACGACCAATGCGGGCGCTGCCGAAATGTCGAAGTCGGCGATCGGCTTCGGGTCTTCGCGGCGGACCGGCGAGGACGAGGAAGCGCTCAACCGCATCTTCACGCCGGAGTTCCGCAACCGTCTCGACGCGATCATCCAGTTCGCGCCGCTGCCGACCGAGGTCATCCACCAGGTCGTCCAGAAGTTCGTCATGCAGCTCGAAAGCCAGCTTTCGGAACGCAATGTCACCTTCGAACTAGAGGACAAGGCCGTCGAATGGCTCGCCGAACGCGGCTACGACGAGAAGATGGGAGCGCGGCCGTTGTCGCGGGTCATCCAGGAGTACATCAAGAAGCCGCTCGCCAACGAGATCCTGTTCGGCAAGCTCAAGAAGGGCGGCGTTGTCCGCGTCGGCGTGGCCGAAAAGGATGGCAAGCCGGAACTGACGCTGGAGGCGATCCCCGAGGCAACGCCGATCAAGCCCAGCGAGCTGAAGTCGGACGGCCCCAAGGGCAAGTCCGGCAAGGCAGCCTCCGCCGCCGATACCTGATCTTTGAGCGGGCCCGCCTTCAATCGAAGCGCGGGCCCGCTTTTACCGTGACATATTGGGCGGAAGGTCTGTTCTGCCGTTCTCTCGGGATGGCGTTGAGAGCGCCATTTTTCGCTCATCCTCCGTTTGCGATCGCTCTGGTTGTTTTGCTTGGAAGGCGGGATTCTCGTCCGAGGAGGCTTGGGCTATGGGGCCGGGGATTTCGGAAAAGCTTGCTCCCGGACTGCTATGGAAGGTAGAAGACGAATTTCTGCCGATGGCGTTTCCCTTTACGGCGAACATCAGCGGCAGAGGCTTTGCTGGCGGCAAAATCAGTTCGGGAAACGGGCGACATGAACCATGAAACATTGCTGGCCCTGTTCGGTTTCGCGGTCGCGGCCTCGTTCACGCCGGGACCGAACAATTTCATGGTGTTTGCGTCGACGGTGAATTTCGGCTTTTACCGCACGATCCCCCATATGGCCGGAGTCGTGATCGGCTTCATGGTGCTGATGGCCGCGATCGGCGCGGGGCTCGGCGCGGTCGTCGCCGCCTTTCCCAAACTGCTGATCGTCGCCAAGATCGCCGGAGGCGCGTATCTTGTCTGGATCGCCTGGAAGATCGCCAATACAAGGCAGATGGATTCGGGCCGGACGGTCTCCGGCCGGCCGTTGACCTTCCTTCAGGCCGCCGCCTTTCAATGGGTCAACCCGAAGGCCTGGATCATGTCGCTGACGGCGATATCGGTTTATACCTATCCGGACCGCTATGCGTTTTCGGTCGCGCTGGTGTCAGGCATGTTCGGCGTGGTGTCGGTGCCGAGCCTTTCGATCTGGGGCGGTTTCGGTGCTGGGCTGCGCGACTGGCTGTCTGTCGGCAACAGGCTTCGATGGTTCAACATCGCGATGGCGATCCTGCTGGTCGCAAGTCTCTGGCCGATGCTCTCCTGATAGCGCTGCGGCCAGCCGCCGGCGCGCCCGCGACAGGCGCGACATCACCGTGCCGAGGGGAATGGCGAGCCTTTCCGCGATCTCCTCATAGCCATAACCCTCGATATCCCTGAGGATCGCGACGGCGCGGAAGTCGGGCTCAAGCGCGTCGAGCGCGGCCTCGACGCCGAGCCGGTCTATCTCGATGGCTTCCGTCGAATTGTCGGCAAGGCCGCAATCCTCGTCCAGAACCATCATCGGCAACACGCGGTCATGGCGGCGGCGATTGGCGTCGATGTGGCGCATGATCGCGTAGAGCCAGCCGCCGAGATTTTCGCCCCGCCACTGGTCGCGGCGCTCGAAGGCGACCGTGAGCGTGTTCTGCAAAAGATCGTCGCCGTCGGCGGTCGATCCGGCCAAAGCGCCGGCCATGCGGCGGAGCTTCGGCAATTGCTCGAGCATCTCAGTCTCGAATGCGATGCGTGGCGGCGCAGCCTCAGAGCGACGCTGCGCCGTTCCGGCGCGATCATGCCGGTCGCGCCACCTGCCAGTTGCCGTGATCGGCGTTCTGGCCGGTGATGTCGCCGGATTTCTTGTCCGCCGAGCGGAAGTAGAGGGGTTCGCCATTCAATGCCCACTGTCTCTGGCCATCCTTGCGCATCACAAAGCTGTAATGTGCGAAGGGTTGCGCGGATGGGTTGGCGAGATATGGAGGCCATTCCCGGGCGCAGCTACCGTAGCAAACGGATTGGTGCCTTGCGTCCTTGTCATAGGTGTAGAGCGTCTGGCCGTTCTGTCCGGCGAGAACCGGGCCGTCCGGCGTGTTGATGGCCTGGAAGGTGGTGGTGCCGGCATGGGCCATTCCTGCAAAGGCCGCAAGTGCAACGGCTGCGAGGATCGGTGTCTTCTTCATCATGGTTGTCGTTCCGTGTCGTGATAACCGCAGATTGCGGTGGTTACATGCCATAGACACCTCGGCGGGTGGTTTTATTCCCGGACCTTGCGGTTTTTTGTTGCCGAGCGACGGCGAATCCTGCCAATTCACGCTCATGGATTTCTCACCGCAACAGGATGAAGCGCTACAGGCGGTGGCGCGCTGGCTGAAGGAAGGCCGGGCCCCGGTGTTCCGCCTTTTCGGCTTCGCCGGAACCGGCAAGACCACGCTTGCGCGCTATTTTGCCGAGCATGTCGACGGCGAGGTGCTGTTTGCCGCCTTCACCGGCAAGGCCGCGCAGGTGCTGCGCTCTCGCGGTGCCACCAATGCCCGCACCATCCATTCGCTGATCTATCGCCCCAAGGGCGAGGAGATGATCGAGGACGAGGAGACCGGCAAGACCTCGGTGTCGCCGATGTTCACCCTCAACCGCCAGAGCCCGCTCGCCAAGGCGGCGCTGATCATCATCGACGAATGCTCGATGGTGGACGAAAAGCTCGGCCAGGATCTGGTTTCCTTCGGCACGCCGGTGCTTGTGCTCGGCGATCCCGGCCAGTTGCCGCCGGTTTCGGGTGGGGGCTATTTCACCAATCACGAACCCGATTACCTGCTGACCGAAATCCATCGGCAGGCCCGCGACAACCCGATCATCGACCTTGCGATGAAAGTGCGTGAGGGCAAGGAGATCGGCTATGGCGATTACGGCCTTGCGCAGGTCATCTCCAAGCATGACGTCACGCAGGAACTGGTGCTGGAGGCCGATCAGGTACTGGTCGGCACCAATCGCACCCGCCGGCGCTATAACCAGCGGCTGCGCGAGTTGAAGGGTTTTTCGCAGATCCACCCGCAGGCCGGCGATAAGCTGGTTTGTCTCAGAAACGATCCGGCCAAGGGCCTGTTCAACGGCTCGCTGTGGAAGGTGATGTCCGCCTCGCGCGAAACCGTGAAGCCCGGCATCAATCTTCTGGTGAACCCGGAGGAGGACGACCCCGATCGCGGCGCGTCTCGTATCAAGCTGCTGAAGGCGGCGTTCGAGGACAGTGAAACCGAGATTCCGTGGTCGACCAAGAAGCGCTATGACGACTTCGATTACGGCTATGCGCTCACGGTGCACAAGGCCCAGGGCTCGCAATGGAACAATGTCGTGCTGTTTGACGAAAGCTGGGCGTTTCGCGACACGCGGGAGCGCTGGCTGTACACGGCGATCACGCGGGCGGCCGAAAAACTGACCATCGTCATGTAATGACGCAACCTTTTGTTGCCGCGAGGCGCGCTTTGGCGCATACACGGCGAGACGCCTTTCGGCGCGGTCCATCTGGAGGGAGCCATGGTCGCCAAGCTGTCCGTTAACCTGAATGCGATTGCCCAGTTGCGCAACCGGCGCGACCTGCCATGGCCGAATGTGCGCCATTTCGGCAGGATCGCCCTTGAAGCGGGTGCGCATGGCCTGACGGTGCATCCAAGGCCCGACCAGCGCCACATCCGGTTTTCCGATCTTCCGGTCCTGCGGGCGCTGATCGATGATGAATTTCCGCAGGCGGAGTTCAATATCGAAGGCTATCCGAGCGATTTCTTTATCGGGCTCTGTCTGGAAACCGAGCCCGAACAGGTGACGCTGGTGCCGGATGACCCGGCGCAGGCGACCTCCGACCATGGCTGGAAATTCGCCGCGCATCGCGACCTGCTGAAGAAGTCGGTCGATAAGCTCAAGAAGAAGAATATCCGGGTTTCAATGTTCGCTGACGGCGACGCAACCGACGCCGAGCTTGAGGCCGCGCGCGCGAGCGGCGCGGACCGGATCGAACTCTATACCGGCCCCTATGGCGCGTGTTTCGATGATCCTGACAGGGAGGCCGCGCTGGCAAAGCAGTTGGGCGACACGGCCCGCCGCGCCCGCGAACGCGGTCTCGGCGTCAATGCCGGCCACGACCTGACCGTCGCCAACCTTCCGCCGCTTGTCGCGGCGATACCGGATCTGGCGGAGGTCTCGATCGGCCATGGCCTTACCGCCGATGCGCTCGAATACGGCATGGCGGAGAGCGTGAGGCGCTTCCGCCATGCCTGTGGCGAACCGGCCTGAAACGGCGCAGCTTCAGGCGGACAGGGCCTCGCGGTTGTTCTCGAAGAAGGCGCGAAGCGGCTTCGGCTTGCGGCCGGTGAGGCGCTCGAAATCATCGTTGATGATGTCGAAACGGCCCGTGCGGATATTGTCGTCCGTGCTCACGAGCATGTCCACGAGGAAGGGCGGCAGGCCGACGCCTTCAAGGGTCTTGCGCAGCGTGTCGCTGTCGACATGCTGCACCTCGAGCGGCTTGCCGCTGAATTCCCGTGCTAACGCCGCAATCTCATCGATGGAATAGCCCTCGGGGCCGACAAGCGTGTAGATCGCGCTCTCGTCGGTTTGCGAAAGCAGGGCGGCGGCAAGCGCCCGCGCGCAATCATCATGGGCGACGTAGCTGAGTTTCCCGTTGCCGGCCGCCGACATGATCACGCCGTGCTCCAGCGCCTGCGGCAGGCTCATCAGCAGGTTTTCCTGATACCAGGTATTGCGCAGGATGGTGTAGCCGAGACCGCTATCCTTCACCGACTTCTCGCTTCCCAGATGATCGCCCGCAAAGCTGATGAGCGAATCTTCGGGGTTCGGCAGCGAGGTGTAGATGATATGGCGGACACCGGCTGCCTTGGCGGCGTCCACCGCGGCGCTGTGCTGGGCGACCCGATCGGTTCCCGGGGCGACGGCATCGGTGGAGATGATCGCGACCCGCTCCGCGCCGGCGAATGCCGGGCCAAGCGTTTCAGGCGCATTGAAATCGGCTTGCCGCACGACGACGCCTTTTTCGGCATAGCCGGCGAGTTTGGTAACGTCGCGCGTGGTGGCGATGATCCGGGCGGGATCCTTGCCGGCGGCCAGAAGAAAGTCCAGCGTTTCGCGGCCGAGCTTTCCGGACGCGCCGGTCACGAGAATTGTCGGGTTGGTCATGGAGTGGTCTTCCTGTAAGATTAAAACTATTAAAGAGCTCTAGTCTCAAAAAGAGACCGCTATCTCATCTAATGTGATTTTCGATGATGTAAAGACGGGTTTAATTTGTTCGCAGGTTACACCGCTGTGCCTAGGAGATGAAATGACTGACGATCTTTCCGCATGGAGTCGCGCACAACTCGCCGAAATCGTGTCCGACGACATGGTCGAGAATTGTCCGGTGCGCGATGTGCTCAATCAGGTTGCGGGAAAGTGGAGCACGCTGCTGCTCATGGCGCTTTCGAGCGGCCCCATGCGCTTTGCCGAGTTGAAACGCATGACGCCTGACATCTCGCAACGCATGCTGACCAAGACGCTGAGGGACCTGAACCGGGACGGCTACATCACCCGCACCGTGTTCCCGACCAAGCCGCCCAAGGTAGTCTATGATCTGACGGCAACGGGTCGTTCATTTCTTGAGCCGTTTTCGCTGCTGGTCGCCTGGGCGAAGGACAATCACAGGGGGATACGCGATGCGCGCATTGAATTCGATCGCGCCGAGCGCGACATGGTCTCTTGAGGATCGCAGAAAAACGAAACGCCCCGGAGCAGGGGGGATGCCGGGGCGTTTCTTTGGGGGTCATGCTCGAACGTATAACCACAAAACGCGGCCTGTGTCCGTATGGTTCCCATATATGGTTAATATTCCGG
The DNA here is from genome assembly GCF_002358775.1 of Martelella sp. UBA3392. Lineage (NCBI taxonomy): Bacteria > Pseudomonadati > Pseudomonadota > Alphaproteobacteria > Hyphomicrobiales > Aurantimonadaceae > Martelella > Martelella sp. UBA3392. The sequence goes on along the minus strand of NZ_DEPM01000129.1, from coordinate 35,339 downwards.
CGATTTAAAGGCGCAGAAGATTGATGGGGTTTTCGGAACGCAGCGCACTGCGATCCTCAAGCCGACGCCCTCATCAGTTTGACCAGATTCAGAAACTGCGGCCAAGCCCGATGCCGCCATAGGTCAGGCCGCTGTTGGGGGAGGCGAGATCGGCGTTGGAGGAATGGCGGACCGTGGCCGTCAGGCTCCAGTTTTCGTCGAGATTGACGCCGAGAGCGACATATTCGTGAAACAGGACGTGCGAGCCGACGCCGGGTCCGCGACCGCCTTCATCAATATCGGCGTTGGTCAGCGCGCCGCCGAAACCGATATCCGCGAAGGTCGGTCCCAGCAGCGGAAACTTCCAGCTCGCGCCCGCCATGATCTGCGACGATTCGTCATCGGTCGAGATGCTGGCGCTGAGGAAGAAGCGGGGATGGAAAACCTTGTCGAAACCTTCCCGGCCCTCGCTGTGCAACGGATCGAAGAACACGCTCGGGATCAGGAAAACGCCGCTTTCAAAATCCGACTTGGCGCCGAGCGAGGCTGCCACTTCGAAGCGGACTTCATCGAAAATACCGTCGCTGGAAACGGGCGCAGGAGAGGCGGGTACGCTATCCATATCGGCGCCAGAGGCAGCAGTTGCGGTGATCAGGGCAAACGCAATTGCTGCCGCCGACGTCGGAAATCTGTTCAGATGCATAGGGCCGACCTAATCGAATCAATACAGCAGCAATCGTGCGCTGCCTTATTTTTCCCCAATACTGATCATTCTCACGCTCAGGTCAAGCCAAACGTGCGCCGTATCAGGCAACCTCAATCTGTCCCAGCGCCGCCTCGAAAAGGCGACGGCCGTCGGTGCCGCCATGGGCCGGCTCGATCAGATTTTCGGGGTGCGGCATCATGCCGAGCACATTGCCGGCTTCGTTGACGAGACCCGCGATATCGTTGACCGAGCCGTTGGGATTGGTGCCCTCCGCATAGCGGAACACGACCTGGCCGCGATCTTCGAGAGCCGCAAGCGTATCGGCGTCGGCGAAGTAATTGCCGTCATGATGGGCGACAGGGCAGCGGATCACTTCGCCGGCGGCGTAGAGGCTGGTGAAAGCGGTGCGGTTGTTCGCCACCGTCAGGCGGACCTCGCGGCACACGAATTTCAGCGATGCATTGCGCATCAGCGCGCCCGGCAGAAGGCCGGCCTCGAGCAGGATCTGGAAACCATTGCAGACGCCGATGACACGCACGCCCGCGCGCGCCTTTTCGGCAACCGCGCGCATCACCGGCATGCGGGCGGCGATCGCGCCGCAGCGCAGGTAGTCGCCGTAGGAGAATCCACCGGGGATCACGATCAGGTCGACATCCGGCAGTTCGGTCTCTGTCTGCCAGACGGTGACCGGATCGGTGCCGGAAATCTGGCTCAGGGCTGCGAACATGTCGCGGTCGCGGTTAAGGCCGGGAAGCTGGATAAGAGCGGATTTCATGGCGGCTCCGATCAGTTCAGCTCGATGGCGTAGTTTTCGATCACCATATTGGCCAGCAGCTTCTCGCACATCGCGGCGACATCGGCTTCGGCCTTGGCGCGGTCATCGGTATCGAGCGCGAGGTCGAAGACCTTGCCCTGGCGCGCGCCGGAAAGGCCCGCAAAGCCGAGGCCATGCAGCGCGCCTTCGATCGCCTTTCCCTGCGGATCGAGTACGCCGTTTTTCAAGGTGACGATGACGCGTGCGTTGATCACTGGCTTAACCTCAGCTTCTGTTCGAAAATTCTATTTGACCAGGACGGGGCCGGCGGCGCGCGTCGGCTCGTTCTCATTCATGATGCCGAGCCGGCGGGCGACCTCGGAATAGGCGCTGACTGCAACGCCGTCGCCGCCCTCGACGCGCGAATCGAGACGCTGGCGGGTCGCCAGATCCATCAGGCGACAGGAATCAGGGGAAATCTCGTCGGCCAGGATGATGCGCATCATGTCGCCCTCGAACAGGCGGCCGCATTCGATCTTGAAATCGACGAGCTGCATGCCGGCGCCGAGAAACAGGCCGGACAGGAAGTCGTTGATCCGGATCGCCAGCGCCATCATGTCGTCGAGCTCCGGCGGCGAGGCCCAGCCGAAGGCGGTGATGTGTTCCTCGGTCACCAGCGGATTGCCGAGCTCATCGGAATTCAAGCTGAACTCGACGATCGAGCGGGGCAGGGGAACGCCCTCCTCGATGCCGAGACGGCGCGACAGCGAGCCTGCCGCGATATTGCGCACGGTGACGATCAGCGGGATCATCTCGACTTCGCGCACGAGCTGTTCGCGCATGTTGAGGCGGCGGATGAAATGGGTGGGAATCCCGATCGCGTTCAGATGTCCGAAGACATATTCCGAAATGCGGTTGTTCAGAACACCCTTTCCGTCGATCACGTCGGCGCCCGCACCCGGTTCGGTGCTGGCGTCGTCCTTGAAGAACTGGATCAGGGTTCCGGGCTCGGGGCCCTCGTAAAGGACTTTGCCCTTGCCTTCATAAACCCGGCGGCGACGACTCATCTCTGTCTCGTATACGTTGGCGCGCCAAGCGCGCTGAAATCATCAGTTTCGCTGCAATAGCGAGTTTGCGCCGCTTTCTCAATCAAAACCACGTGTTTTTCAAGGCAATTGCGGTTTTGCACCTTTTGCTGACGACAAAGCGTCGCATGCGGGCAAATTTTGAAGCAAATGCCGGTTTTTTTCTTCTCAATCGCGCAAAGACATACCATCTTAGGAGGACAAGATTATTAGGGAGGTCGACATGGCAGATCGAATCTTTGCAGACCGCGGGCGCGCCCACGAGGCCGCTTACACGGCGGAACAGCATGCGCATTTCAACACGCTCGCCCGGCGCAACCGGATGCTGGCCAACTGGGCGGCAGGACTTTTGAACCGTGAAGGCGACCAGGCCTATATCAGCGAGGTGATGGCCAGCCATTTCATCGAGGCCGGCGACGCCGATCTGACGGGCAAGCTGATGGCGGACTTCAATGCCGCCGGCGTCGAAATGGACGAGCAGACGATTCATGCCAAGCTGAACGAGTTCATGCTCGCGGCCGCGGCCCAGGAAAAGGGTTCGGCCTGAGGCACTTGGAGCGGTCTAGGCTTTTTCGGAAGGCGTGACCGCTCTGCCTCTTTTTCGAGGCGCGGCCGGTCGGGCCGCTCCCCGCGCATCGCTCAGCCGAGGGTCACGATCCTGACGGTCTCGCCCGCTTCAACCGCCTTGGCATGGGGCGGGCGGATGATCAGGCAATCCGCTTCGGCAAGGGTGGCCTGCAGGGACGAATCCTGCCGATCGAACATCTCGACGCGACCTTCGCGATCAAACCGGCCGCGCATATAGTGCTGGCGCGGGCCGTTGTCGGCGAGCGTTGATGCGGCGATTGCCGTGGCCTCGCGCTTGCGCGGCGGGAAATGTCCGACATGGCGGATGAGTGGCTCGGCAAAGAGCAGGGCGCAGACGAAGCTCGAGACCGGGTTGCCGGGCAGGCCGAGCACGCGCATATCTCCGAGCCGGCCGACCATCAACGGCTTTCCCGGCCGCATCGCGATCTTCCAGAAGTCGAGTTCCATGCCCATGGCGGCAAGCGTGGGGCGGATCAGGTCGTGATCGCCGACCGACGCGCCGCCAATCGTCACCAGGATATCGGCCTTCGCCGCGACGGCCTTTTCGACCGCCCCGCGTATCGCCGCTTCGCTGTCGCCGGCAATGCCGAGATCGATGACATCCGCGCCGTTGTCGCGGGCAAGTGCTGCAATGGCGACGCTTCCGGACGCCGAAATCTGGCCGGGACCGGGAAGCGTGCCGGGCGGCACCAGCTCATTGCCGGTGGCAAGCACGGCGACGCGCGGCCGGCGAAAGACGGGAAGCGTAGCGTGGCCGCCGGCTGCCGCAAGCGAAAGCGCGCGGGCGTCAAGCGCGCGGCCGCGGCGGAGCAGGATATCGCCCGCGGCGAAATCCTGTCCCGCCTTCCGGATGTTATCGCCCCTGATGGCGGCGGTTTTGAAGAAGACCCCGGCCTCGCCGCGCTTTTCGGTATTTTCCTGTATCACCACGCTGTCGGCGCCTTGCGGCAGTGGCGCGCCGGTGAAAATCCGCATCGCGGTTCCGGCGGTCACAAGCGCATCCGGCATCGCGCCGGCGGCGACCTCGCCGATGACCTGAAGCTCCGCGCCTTCGGGCCCGATATCGCCCGCGCGCACCGCATAGCCGTCCATGGCGGAGGCCGCGAAGGGCGGCTGGGTGATGCGGGAGGCGACGTCCTCGCAAAGCACGCGCCCATCGGCATCCGCGAGCGCCACGGTTTCCGTGTCGCTCACCTGCGCGGCATGCTCCAGCAGGATCTCGCCGGCTCTTTCAACGCTCAGCAGGGGATCGGCCATGGCTCAGCCTCCACGCTTGAAATCGCCGCTTGCGCCGCCGGATTTCTCGACCAGCCGTATTGCGCCGATTTCCATTTCGCGGTCGGCGGCCTTGGCCATGTCGTAGATCGTGAGACAGGCGACCGACACGGCGGTCAGCGCCTCCATCTCGACGCCGGTCCGTCCGGAAAGCGAGGCTGTGGCGACGACCCGAAGACCCGGAAGTGCTGCGTCGGCTTCGATGTCGACGGCGATCTTGGTCAGCATCAGCGGATGGCAGAGCGGGATGAGGTTCGCCGTCTGCTTCGCGCCCATGATCCCTGCCAGTCGGGCGGTGGCGATCACGTCGCCCTTCTTGGCATTGCCGGTTTCGATCAGCGCGAGCGTTTCGGGCTTCATCCGGACATGGCCTTCCGCCGTGGCGGAGCGGATGGTCTCGGCCTTGGCGCCGACATCGACCATGCGGGCCTCGCCGGTCTCGCCGATATGGGTCAGCCCGGCTGGCTTGTCGGTCATGGCGCGGCCTCGGCTGTGCCCTTCAGCAGCGCACGGGTGGCTGCTGCGATATCGTCCTTGCGCATCAGGCTCTCGCCCACGAGGAAGGTGGAAATGCCGACCTTTGCCAGCCGCAGGCAATCGTCATGGACGAAGATGCCGCTCTCGCCGACGATCAGCCGGTCCTCCGGGATCATCGGAACGAGCCTTTCGCTGGTCTCAAGCGAGACCTCGAAGGTGCGCAGATTGCGGTTGTTGATGCCGATCAGCGGCGAGGAGAGCTTCAGCGCCCGCTCGCATTCCGCCTCGTCATGGACCTCGATCAGCGCGTCCATGCCGAGTTCGAAGGCGGTCTCCTCCAGGAGCCGGGCCTCGTCATCGGAAAGGCTCGCCATGATGATCAGGATGCAATCGGCTTGCCAGGCGCGGGCCTCGTAGACCTGATAGGGCTCGAACATGAAATCCTTGCGCAGAGCGGGAAGGGCGCAGGCCGCCTTGGCGGCAGCGAGGAATTCCGGCGCGCCCTGGAAGCTCGGCGTATCGGTCAGCACCGAAAGGCAGGCCGCCCCGCCTTCCTCATAGGCCGCGGCGAAGGCCGGCGGATCGAAATCCGGGCGGATCAGCCCCTTGGAGGGGCTTGCCTTCTTGATCTCGGCGATCAGACCGAAATCGCCCGCAGCCTTTCTGGCGAAAAGCGCATCGGCAAAACCGCGCGGTTGATCGACATCGCGAATCCGCGCCTTCAGCTCATCGAGCGGCACAGTGCTCTTGGCGGCGGCAATTTCCTCGCGCTTGTAAGCTTCGATCTTTTTCAGAATATCGGTCATGGCCGGATCCCATGTTCGGGCTTTCGGTTTGAAACGGCAACCAGCCGCTCGAGCGCAAGCGCCGCCTTGCCGCTCTCCAGCGCATCCGTGGCAATCACCATGCCGTCGGAGATCGTATCGGCCTTGCCGGCGACAACGAGGGCCGCGGCGGCATTGCAGAGCGCGATATCGCGATAGGCGTTCTTTTCGCCGGCGAGCACCTCGCGCAGCGCCGCCGCATTGACCTTGCCATCGCCGCCGCGCAGCGCTTTTAGCTCGACTTGTGGAACGCCGAAATTGGAGGGCGAAAGCGTGAATTCGCGGACCTTGCCATCGGCAAGCTCGGCCACCAGTGTTTCGCCGGTCGTGGTGATCTCGTCGAGGCCCTGGCCGTGGACGACCCAGACTTTCTCTGACCCGTGGTCGCGCAGAACCTCCGCGAGCGGACGCACCCATTCGGCGGCAAACACGCCGAGCAATTGCCGTTTGACGCCCGCGGGATTGGAAAGCGGACCGAGCAGGTTAAAGATCGTGCGGGTGCCAAGCTCCACACGCGACGGGCCGACATGGCGCATGGCGGCGTGGTGCTTCTGGGCAAACATGAAGCCTATGCCGGCCTCTTCCAGACAGGCCTCGATCAGGGCCGGCGTGATATCGAGATCGACGCCGAGTTCCGACAGGCTGTCGGCAGTGCCTGAGCGGGAACTGAGCGCGCGGTTGCCATGCTTGGCGACGGTGACGCCGGCGCCTGCGGTGATGATCGCCGCCAGCGTCGAGATGTTGTAGGTCCCCGCGCCGTCGCCGCCGGTGCCGACGATATCGATGGCATCGGCCGGGGCTTTGACGGGCGTCATCTTGGCGCGCATGGTCGAGACCGCGCCGACGATCTCGTCGACCGTCTCGCCCTTGACCCTCAGCGCCATCAGGAAACCGCCGATCTGCGAGGGCGTGGCCTCGCCCGACATCAGCAGATCGAAGGCCTGGCGGGCTTCGTCACTGGAAAGCGACTGGCCGCTTGCGACTTTCGCGATGAAGGGCTTCAGCTCGGACATTGTTCGCTCTTCTTATCTGAGGTTGATCGCCTGCTGGGCGAGCGTCTGGTTGATCGTGACGCCATATTCGCCCTGCAGCTTGTTGATCATTTCGTCGAGAATGTCGTCGCCGGCATAGGATGCGATGGCGTTGACCGCCTGGTCGTCGCCGGATGCCGCCAGCGTGCCGACCGGGTTGACGACGGCCACGACCTTCAGCACCACCTGTTCGGTGCCGCTGTCGCGGGGCGCGGTGGCCACGGTGCCGAGCGGACCGCTGAAGGCGGCGGCGACGGCTTCCGGGCCGAGATCATCGTTTTGCGTGGTGCGGGTGACGGAGGTTACGCTGTTGACGTCGATCGCCAGTTCATCGGCAATCTGCTGCAGGCTCTCGCCGCCCTCGACGCGGGCTTGCAACTCGCTGGCCTTGTCGGCAAGAGCCTCGCGCTGCTGCTCGGCCGCCCAATCGACCTCCACCTGGCTGCGAACCTCTTCAAATTCGCGGTCGCGCGAGGGGGTGATGTCGACGACCTCGTACCAGACAACGCCGCCGTCATTGAGCGTGAGCGGCAGGTTCTCGACGCCGATATCGCTGTCGAAGGCCGAAGCGACGAGCTCGGTGCCGAGCGGAATATCGGCAACGGGAGCGCCGCTTTCATCGTTGCCCTGGGCGTCGATGGCGTCGATGGTCACCGGCTCGAGGCCCAGGCTTTGGGCCGCTTCGGCCATCGAGGCGCCGCCGGCGCGCTGGTCTTCGTACTGGTTTTCGACATTCAGGATATCGTCCGTTGCCTGCTGCTCGGCGAGTTCCTGACGGATCCGGTCCTTGACCTGATCGAACGGCGTGACCTGTTCGGGCGAGATCGCGGTGACCCGCAGGATCACCGGGCCGAAATTGCCCTGGACGACTTCGCTGGTGCCGCCCTCGTTCTCGATGGCGAAGGCCGCCTCGTTGATCGAGGCGTCCGGAAACTGGCCCTTGGTGAAGATGCCGAGGGTCACGTCGCCGGTGGTCTTGCCCTGTTCGCTGATAAGCTGGTCGAATGTCTTGGTGCCATCGGCGAGCGCCTGGGCCGCCTGTTCGGCCTCCGCCTGATCGGAGAAGGTCAGCTGCTGAATGCGGCGCTCCTCCGGCTTGGTGAAGCTCGAAATCCGGGCATCGTAATCCTCGCGCACGGCGGCATCGGTGATGGCATCGGGATCGGCGATATCGGACGGATGCAGCGCCACATAGGCAAGCTTGCGATATTCCGGCGCGCGGTAGGCCGCCTTGCGCTGCTCGAACCAGGGCTTCAGCACCTCGTCGCCCGGCGATTTCACCGGCTCGATGAAGGCGTTGTTCAGCACGATATAATCGACGCCGCGGGACTGGTTGCGGTATTCGCTGATGGCATCCACCAGGGCTTTGGGCGGGACGAAGCCATCGGCGATGCCATCGACGACCTGGGAGCGCACGGCGACCTTGGAGCGTTCGGCGACATAGTCATCCTCGTTGAGGCCGACATTGCGCAACAGCGCGCTGAAGCGCTGGCGGTCGAAACGGCCATCGGCATTCTGGAAGGCGGGGTCCTGGGCGATGATCTCTGCCAGCCGGTCTTCTGAGAGGCCGAGATTCATGTCGTCGGCGAGCTGGTCGAGCGCGGCGCCGGCGACGAGCTGGGCGTTGACCTGCTGGTCGACGCCGATCATGCGGGCTTCCTCGCCGGTCAGCCGCCGGCCGAACTGGTTGCTGAGGCTGTTCAACTGGCGCTGATAGGCGAGGCGATATTCATTGGCCGAGACGGTCTTGTCACCGACCTTCAGCACCACATCGGAATTGCCGGACAGGAACGCGCTCGACGCCCCCCATACGCCGAAGGAGATGATCAGCAGGATCAAGAGGAGTTTCGCGACCCAGGTCTGGGCGCCTTTGCGCAGTGTCTCAAGCATTCTTGTGCAGTCCCTGTTTGCCGGTCCTTCGGTTTTGTGACGCTTCATAGACGAAGATGCAACCGAATTGAAGCCGCAGATGCGATGGCCGGCCGGGCAGGGGATGATAACCGTTCATTAACCATAAATATTAAGCATGTTCGCAAAAGCACGCATGGCAATAGGTTCTTAAGGACCTGCAACCAGAATCACCCCAGTTTTGGCAGTCGGCCGATTCCCCGGATTAGCGGGTCGCGTCGCAAGGGGTAGATAATGCGTGGTTTGAAATTTCGGCAGGGCGCTGCCAGAGCGTTGTTCCTGAGTTCCTCGGCACTTCTGGTGGCCTGGAGCGCGCCGGGGCTGGCCGCCGATTTCAACTGGACGGGCGCGACCTCCACAGACTGGTACGCGACCGAGAACTGGACCGTCGACGGCAGCCAGCCGCCGCTTCCGCCGAAATCCGGTGACAACGTAACCATCAACACGGTGAACAATGCGCCGGTGCTGACCCCAGACCGTGGAACGGAATATATCAGCAACTTCATCGTGGGCGACACGGCTGCCGGACGGTTAACGGCGAATGCCACGGTCAGCGGCGAGGTGGTCACGCTCGGCGCATCCGCCGGCGGCAACGGCACCATCATCGTTCAGGGCGCAGGCAGCGCGATCCAGTTCGACAAGCAGATCGTGGTCGGGGGCGCGGGCACCGGCACGCTGACGATGCAGTCCGGCGCCAAGGGGCAGACCGGCGCGATCACCATCGGCAACGCGGCAAGCGGTGAGGGAACCTACACGCTCGACGGCGCGGGAACGGAGATGCGCACCTATGGCACCGGCGCCAACAGCGTGGTGATCGGCAATCTGGGCACGGGCACGCTCAACATTACCGGCGGGGCCAAATTCGAATCGAATCAGACGATCATCGGACAGGGCGCCGGCGGGGACGGCGCGGTAACCGTTTCCGGCGCGAATTCGGAATGGAACGGCTATGGCGACCTGACGGTCGGGCTGTCCGGAACCGGCTCGGTGACCGTGAACAATGGCGGCCACGCGATCAGCGGCTCGCTCAGCATCGGCCAGAACGACGGCTCAACAGGCAACATCGCCACCGTGACGGGGGCGGGTTCGCTCTGGAACGTCTATAACGATATCGCGATCGGCGGCAACGTGGCTGGCGGCGGCTCTGGCGGAGAAGGCGAACTCTCCGTTCTCGCTGGCGCGACGATGACCGCCAGCAACATGACGGTCGGCTATGTCACCGGCGGCGAAGGCACGGTCACGATCGACGGCGCGGGCACGCAGCTGCAGCTTTCGGCGGCGCTGAAGGTCGGCAATTCCGGGGATGGCGGCCTTACCGTATCGGATGGTGCGACGGTCACCGCCGATTACGCGATGCTGGGCGTCAACGCGACGGGCTATGGCGGTGCCGTGATTACCGGCGCCGGCAGCAGCGTGACGCTGACCAACCAAATGACGGTGGCCGCTGACGGCGTTGGCGTGCTTGGAATCTTCGATGGCGCGACGCTGAATTCCAATGGCGGCGTCATCGGTCGCGATGCCGATAGCGAGGGCGCCGTTGCGCTGACGACCGGCGGTGTCTGGACCAACACCTCCAATCTCACCGTCGGTCAGGATGGCACCGGCCTTCTCGGCATCGTTAGTGGCGCGAAGGTGACCAATAAGACGAGCGTGCTCGGCGCTTCTGCGTCCGGGAGCGGCGGTGTGCTGGTCGCCGGAGCTGGATCGAGCTGGGTTGTCGACGGCGGCATCACCGTCGGCGCGAGCGGCACGGGCCTGTTCTCGGTCACGACCGGGGCGACGGTCACCAGCACGGCGAGCGTTGTGGCCGATACGGCGGGATCGTTCGGCCTTGCCGAAGTCTATGGCGGCAGTTGGACGGTCAATGGCGACGTTGTGGTCGGCAATGGCGGGACAGGTGTCCTCGACGTCGCGGAGAACGGCGTCGTGACGGCCGACAGCCTGGTGCTTGCCGCCGCCAGCGGTTCGCAGGGCGGCCTCGTCATCGGCGGCATTCCGGGTGTCGGCAGCGCCGTGGCGCCGGGCGAAGTTGCGATACCCACCATCACCTTCGGCGAGGGCACGGGCCTCATCGTCTTCAACCATACATCGTCTGACTATGTCTTCGCGCCGACCATCAGCGGGACCGGGCAGATAGCTGCGTTGTCCGGCACCACGATCCTGACCGCCGACAATACCAATACCGGCCTGACGACGATCGGCTCCGGCGCTGAAATCCAGGTTGGCGCGGGCGGCACGACGGGAACGCTCGGCGGCGATGTCGCGATCGATACCGGCGGTACGCTAAGCTTTGCCCGCTCCGATGATATCGAGTTCCGCGGCGCGCTGAGCGGCTCCGGCGCTCTGGTGCAGAGGGGGCCGGGCGAGCTCAACCTTTCCACCGACAGCGCGGACTTTACCGGTTCGCTCGAGGCGGCGGGCGGCACGCTCGACATCGACGCCGACCTGCGGGGCGCGACCGCCGAAGTGGCGGGCGGCGCGACGCTTGGCGGTTCCGGCGTGATCGGTGACACCCATGTCAGCACCGGCGGCACGTTCCGCGGCGGCGACAGCAAGGGGTCGATCACGGTCGACGGCGATCTCGATTTCGATCCCGATGCCACCTATGTCGCGGTGATCACGATCAATCAGGAACCGGCGATCGTCACCGGCACCGTCGCCTTCGATGATACCGCCATCGATCTCGATTTCGATCAGGGCGGGGTGTTGAAGAAGGAGTATACGCTGCTTCAGGCCGGAAACCTGACCGGCACCTACGATCCGTCGCTTGCTTCGCTCCCCTCCCAGTTCCGCGGAACGATAACCGACGAGGACAATGCACTGAAGCTTGGCCTTGCCTATGTCGGCGGCAATTTCAACTTCTCCGCGCTCGGCCAGGGCGTCAACACGGCGCTCGTCAATGCGTTCAATGACGGCGTGCCGCTGCAGGGCACGCTTGCGGCCGGCATGCTGCAATCGGGCCAGGCCTATGAGGCGGCGATGACGACGCTTGGCGGCGAGCTCGGCATCAATGCCACGATGACGGCGACGCTCGGCATGGACAATTTCCTGCGGCGGTCCTCCAATCCCAACCGCTTGCTCGCCGGCTGGCGGCCGATCGAGAAGGACAGCGATGACGATACGGTGCGGAACGCGCCGGCGGCGACATCGGGTCTCGCCTACTGGGCGGTCGGCGGCTATGACGGCTATGCGGGCGCTGCCGGCGATCCGCGCTGGGATTGGTCTGCGGCGAGGCGCCAGGGGATTTACGCCGCACTCAACCCGGTCAACACCGGCTGGCTGGAATATAACGGCGGCAGTTCGAGCGTGGACGGCGATGCCCAGGCCGGCAATTCCGGCGCGGATATCGACAGCAGCATGATCGAGGGCGGTTATCTGGCGCGGCTCGATGATGCCAACGCGATTGGTATCGTGTTCGGCGGCGGTAGCTCGACCTACAAGCAGACGGATCAGGACGGCAAGGCGGATTCGCAGAGCTTCCACGCCGCCATCAACGGCGTGACCCAGTCCAAGGAAGGGTTTTATGCCACCGCCGCGCTCGGCGGCGGCGTCGACAGTATCGATACAAAGCGCACGGTCGCCTTCGGCAATGCCGTCGACCAGTTGCGCGGCTCCTATTCGGCAACCACTGTCGGCGGGCGGATCGAGGCGGGCGGGCGCATCGTCCAGAACGGCGTGGCGCTGATGCCGTTCGTGGGGGCGAGCGCGGTCTATACCCATGCGCCCGATTATCAGGAAGAGGTCGAGGCCGGTTATGGCAATGCCGCACTCGCCTATTCCGATGTCGGCCTGTTCCGCGGCACGGTCGAGGCCGGGCTCGGCTTCGATACCGCCGCCGGCGACGTGGCGCGCCGGTTCGCGCTCAACGGCCGCGTTTCCTATCTCTATCGCTATGGCGGCGGCGGCGATGCCAGCGCGCGCTTCGTTGCGCTGCCGGGCTACGGCTTCTCGATCTCCAGCAACGCGCCCACCGGAAGCGCCGTCGCTGCCAATGTCGCAGCAAGAATCCAGCTCACCAGCCAGGCCGATCTCAGCTTTGGCGCCTATGGCGAATGGGGCGAGAGCTATTCGGCGCTGATCGCCTCGGCGAAACTGCGCTACGTCTGGTAGGAGCCGGCGCAGACCGCCGCGCTTCTTCTTGAGGCGCGGGCTTTTCTGTGCCATCAAGAGCGCCGAAAAGGAGGGGCCATGTCTCTTTCCCACCGTCCTATCGATCATCTGGTTCTGCCGGTCGTCGATCTCGCGACCGCGCGGCTCAGGCTTTCCGCGCTCGGCTTCGCTGTGGCGCCGGAGGCGCGGCATCCGTTCGGCACGGAGAATGCCTGCGTCTATTTCGCCGATTCGACCTATCTCGAGCCGCTCGCGATCGCCGACCGGCAGATCTACGACCAGAATATCCCGAAAACCGAATTCGTGCGCCGCGACCGCGCCTACCGCTTCCGTAACGGTGATGATGGCCTCTCCGCGATCGTCTTCAAGAGCGAGGATGCGGCGGCCGACCATGTCGCATTCGCCGAAGCCGGCATTGGCGTCGGCGATCTGTTCAGCTTCTCCCGGCCCTATAAACTTGCCGACGGGACGGAAGCAACAGCCGGTTTCAAGCTCGCCTTCGCCGCCGATCTGCGCGCGCCTGACCTGTTGTTCTTCACCTGCGAACGCATGCAGGCGCTTGCCCCCGACGAGACCCTCATGGGCCATCAGAACGGCGTGACCGGCATTTCGGGCGTCTTGCTCGGTGAGGACTACCCGATGGAATTCGAGCCGCTGCTGCAGACGCTCACCCGCGCCGGCGAGGCCGATATCCATCCCGACGGTTTCACTACGGATGCGCTGACGGCGAAGCTTTCGGTCTTCACCTTTGATCATCTCTACAGGCAATATGGTATCGCCCGTTCCGGCGCGGGCCGCGGGATCGAGCCCGCCGCCATTGTGTTCGAAGTGGCCGACCTGGAAAACCTCGCCGATATTCTGAAAGCCAACGAGATCGCCTCACGGCAGACCGGCGACGGCATCGCCGTGCCGCCGGCGCCCGGCCAGGGCGTGACCTTCATATTCAGGGAATACTAGCATGACCGACCGTACCGTGACCGCCGGCGCCGGCGAAAAAGCAGTCGCCTTTTCCAATAGCGGCATGCTGTCGCTGATCGCCGGGCCCTGCCAGATGGAAAGCCGCGATCACGCCTTCATGATGGCCGGAAAGCTTGTCGAAATCTGCGACAAAGCCGGGATCGCGCTGGTCTACAAATCCTCCTTCGACAAGGCCAACCGCACCTCGCTCAAGGCGACGCGCGGCATGGGTCTCGACAAGTCGCTCGAGGTCTTCGCCGACCTGAAGAAGGAATTCGGCTTTCCGGTGCTGACCGACATCCACACCGAGGAGCAATGCGCCGAGGTGGCGACCGTCGTCGACGTGTTGCAGATCCCGGCCTTCCTGTCGCGCCAGACAGACCTTCTGGTCGCCGCGGCGAAGACCGGCCGGGTGATCAACGTCAAGAAGGGCCAGTTCCTGGCGCCCTGGGACATGAAGAACGTGCTCGCCAAGATCGTCGACAGCGGCAATGACAATGTTCTGCTGTGCGAGCGCGGCGTTTCCTTCGGATACAACACGCTGGTCTCCGACATGCGGGCGCTGCCGATCATGGCATCGACCGGCGCGCCGGTGATCTTCGACGCCACCCATTCGGTGCAGCAGCCGGGCGGGCAGGGCGGTTCCACCGGCGGACAGCGCGAATTCGTGGAGACGTTGGCGCGGGCCGCGGTCGCCGTCGGCGTCGCCGGCGTTTTCATCGAGACCCATGAGGACCCCGACAATGCGCCCTCCGACGGCCCGAATATGGTGCCGCTCGATGACATGCCGCGGCTTCTGGACAAGCTTCTTGCTTTTGACGCCATTGCCAAGGGAAGGTAAGTTCTTTCGAAATCGGGTGATCGTGCCGCAAATATGCGCGGCTTGATCGCCAAAATCATTCATTCGTCATAGTGCTGGTGCACGAACTGCATTAAGCAGAACTCCGACGACGCGGTCCGCCTGCTGAAGGGGTGGGCCCTCGCAAGGCTCCAGCGCTTAGACGCGATCGTTTCATTTTTTTGTAGCAAGGTCGACAGGTAGACAATCATGACGACAATCACCGACATTCTCGCCCGTGAAATCCTCGACAGCCGTGGCAACCCCACGGTCGAGGTCGATGTGTATCTGGAAGACGGCACGATCGGCCGCGCCGCCGTTCCCTCCGGCGCCTCCACCGGCGCGCACGAAGCCGTCGAACTGCGCGATGGCGGCGAGCGCTATCTCGGCAAGGGCGTGGAAAAGGCGGTCGACGCCGTCAACAACGAAATTCTCGAGGCAATTGTCGGCCTCGACGCCGAAAACCAGATGGAAATCGATCAGGCCATGATCGAGCTTGACGGCACCGCCAACAAGGGCCGCCTCGGCGCCAACGCCATTCTCGGCGTGTCGCTCGCCACCGCCAAGGCCGCCGCCACCGCATGCGGCCTGCCGCTCTACCGCTATGTCGGCGGCGTGTTCGCTCACCAACTGCCGGTTCCGATGATGAACATCATCAATGGCGGCGAGCATGCCGACAACCCGATCGACTTCCAGGAATTCATGATCATGCCGATCGGCGCGGACACGCTGCGCGACGCGGTGCGGACGGGTTCGGAAATCTTCCACACGCTGAAGAAGGAACTTTCGGCCGGCGGCTACAATACCGCGATCGGCGACGAGGGCGGCTTCGCGCCGGCGCTTCCGAGCACCACCTCGGCGCTCGACATCATCATGAAGTCGATCGAAAAGGCCGGCTACAAGCCCGGGGAGGACGTCTACCTCGCCATGGACGCCGCCTCGACCGAATTCTACAAGGGCGGCAAATACGTGATGGAAGGCGAAGGCAAGACACTGGATTCCGGCGAAATGGCCGCTTACCTCGCCGACCTGATCGGCAAATACCCGATCTTCTCGATCGAGGACGGCCTCGCGGAAGACGACTGGGACGGCTGGAAGGAACTGACATCGCTGATTGGCGACAAGTGCCAGCTCGTCGGCGACGACCTGTTCGTCACCAACACCAAGCGCCTGAAGGACGGCATCCAGATGGGCGTCGCCAATTCGCTGCTGGTCAAGGTCAACCAGATCGGCTCGCTGACCGAAACGCTCGACGCCGTCGAGACCGCGCACAAGGCCGGCTACACCAGCGTGATGTCGCATCGCTCCGGCGAGACCGAGGACGCCACGATCGCCGATCTCGCGGTCGCCACCAATTGCGGTCAGATCAAGACCGGCTCGCTGTCGCGCTCGGATCGTCTCGCCAAGTACAACCAGCTCATCCGCATCGAGGAAGAACTGGGTAGCCAGGCCGTCTACGCCGGCCGGTCGATCCTGAAGGGTTGATTTTTCGGAAGCTCCGGCCTCGCCCGGAGCCCCAGCCCATAATCTCCCCCCTTGAGGGGGAGATGCCCCGACAGGGGCAGAGAGGGGTGAACCCCCTCTACGAATTCGGAGTATGAGGCTTTTAGGGCTTACGCCCTTTACCCCTCTCTGTCGCTTTCGCGACATCTCCCCCTCAAGGGGGGAGATTGTTGGCGGCCAGGTCCTTGGGCAGAGCCGACGTCGAGCAAACTGAAATCCCAGCGGGTATGAATACTCCTCAGCCGGGCCTGATTGCCGGCCCGGGTTTGCCGCAAAAAGCCGCACTTCGTCCCATCCCCCGACACCCGGTTTAGCCTTGGTTAAGGTTCACGCGCTAGTGTGACTCCATTGTATTGCGTAGCCTTCCGGACAGCTTCATGTGGACCCGACATCATAAATCCCGGTTTTACGGCCGCCTGATCGTACCGGCGATCACCGTCTGCTTCATGAGCTATTTCATCTATCACTCGATCCATGGCGATTACGGCCTGATTGCCGGCGAGCGATTTGCGGCCCACAAGGCGCTCAACGAGCGCAAGCTGGAGAAGCTCGTGGCCGAACGCGAGGCGAGGGAGAAGCATGTCAAGATGCTCTCCGACGGCTCGCTGATGAAGGATGCGCTTGACGAGCATGCGCGCTACGCGCTCAACCTGCTGAAGCCGGACGAGATCGTGATTTTCGAGCGACATCTGTAATAAACTGAAATCAAGTTAATTCAATCTTTTATAAATAATTTCAATATTTTGAGTTGTTATAGAGCGTGCTAAATCTAGCATTGCCGTGCCGCACAAAACCGCCTATTGTGACTGCCAATTCCACGTCTTTCCTTAACGAAGGAGACCCTGATGGCGTCCCAAGCGTCCGCTTCACGGAAATCACCCAAAAAAGAAGATAACAAACGGATCGTCGAATTCGATCGCGATCAGGAAATGCATGCGCTCCGCGAAATGCTGATGATCCGCCGCTTCGAGGAAAAGGCCGGCCAGCTTTACGGCATGGGCTTCATCGGCGGTTTCTGTCACCTTTACATCGGCCAGGAAGCCGTCGTCGTCGGCATGCAGATGGCGCTGAAGGACGGCGACCAGATCATCACCAGCTATCGCGACCACGGTCATATGCTCGCAACCGGCATGGAAGCGCGCGGCGTGATGGCCGAACTGACGGGCCGCCAGTCCGGTTATTCCAAGGGCAAGGGCGGCTCGATGCACATGTTCTCCAAGGAGAAGGCGTTTTACGGCGGCCACGGCATCGTCGGCGCACAGGTGCCGCTCGGAACCGGCCTCGCCTTTGCCAACCGCTACCGCGAGAACGACCATGTCGCCGTTGTCTATTACGGCGATGGCGCGGCCAATCAGGGCCAGGTCTATGAAAGCTTCAACATGGCCGAGCTGTGGAAGCTGCCGGTGGTCTATGTTGTCGAAAATAACCGCTATGCCATGGGCACCTCGGTTACGCGCTCGTCGGCCGAGACCGACTTTTCCAAGCGCGGCGCATCTTTCAACATTCCCGGCAAGCAGGTCGACGGCATGGATGTCCGCGCCGTCAAGGCGGCTGCCGAAGAGGCGGAAAAGTTCGCGCGTGAAGGCAACGGGCCGTTCATTCTCGAAATGATGACCTATCGCTATCGCGGCCACTCGATGTCGGACCCGGCGAAGTACCGCTCCAAGGACGAAGTCCAGAAGATGCGCGCCGAGCACGACCCGATCGAGCAGGTCAGGAAGCGGCTTCTGGACAAGAAGTGGGCGACGGAAGACGAGCTGAAGGCGATCGACAAGGACGTGCGCTCGGTCATCTCCGACGCCGCCGATTTCGCCCAGACCGATCCGGAGCCGGATGCGTCCGAGCTCTACACCGACATCCTGCGCTAAGACGGGGAGGGATACCATGCCTACCAATATTCTCATGCCGGCACTCTCCCCGACGATGGAAGAGGGCAACCTTACAAAGTGGCTCAAGAAGGAAGGCGACAGCGTCGCCGCCGGTGACGTGATCGCCGAGATCGAGACCGACAAGGCGACGATGGAAGTCGAAGCCGTGGACGAAGGCACGATCGGCAAGATCCTGGTCGAGGAAGGCGCCGAGGGCGTCAAGGTCAACACCCCGATCGCCGTGCTGCTGGAAGAAGGCGAAAGCGCCGACGACATCGGCAAAGCCGACGCCGCCGAGCAACCGAAACAGTCCGAAAAGGCCCCCGAGGTCGAGCAGGAAGAAAAGCCGCAGGCTTCCGCTTCCAACGCGCCGGCCGAACCGAAGGCCATCGAGGTTGCCTCCGATCCGGATATTCCGGAAGGCACCGAAATGGTTTCGACCACGGTGCGCGAAGCGCTCCGCGATGCCATGGCGGAAGAAATGCGCGCTGATGGCGATGTCTTCGTCATGGGCGAGGAAGTCGCCGAATACCAGGGCGCCTACAAGATCACGCAGGGCTTGCTGCAGGAATTCGGCGCCAAGCGCGTGGTCGATACCCCGATCACCGAGCATGGCTTTACCGGCGTTGCCGTGGGTGCGGCTCTTGCCGGTTTGAAGCCGATCGTCGAGTTCATGACCTTCAACTTCGCCATGCAGGCGATGGACCAGATCATCAACTCCGCCGCCAAGACGCACTACATGTCCGGCGGGCAGATGGAGAGCTCGATCGTGTTCCGCGGCCCGAACGGCGCGGCGGCCCGCGTGGCCGCCCAGCACTCGCAGTGCTACGCCTCGTGGTACAGCCACATTCCGGGCCTCAAGGTCGTCATGCCCTATACGGCGGCGGACGCCAAGGGGCTCCTGAAGGCGGCGATCCGCGATCCCAATCCGGTGATCTTCCTCGAAAACGAAATCCTCTACGGTCACAAGTTCGATGTGCCGAAGCTTGATGATTTCGTGCTGCCGATCGGCAAGGCCCGCATTCACAAGCAGGGCAAGGACGCAACCATCGTCTCCTTCGGCATCGGCATGACCTATGCCGTTGAAGCTGCGGCCAAGCTTGAGGAGGAAGGGATCGACGTCGAGATCATCGATCTGCGCACCATCCGCCCGATGGACCTTCCGACGGTTATCGAATCGGTGAAGAAGACCGGTCGTCTGGTTACCGTCGAGGAAGGCTTCCCGCAGTCCTCCGTCGGCACCGAGATCGCGACCCGCGTCATGCAGCAGGCCTTCGACTATCTCGATGCGCCGATCATGACGATCGCCGGCAAGGATGTTCCGATGCCATACGCCGCAAACCTCGAAAAGCTCGCTTTGCCGAACGTCGGTGAAGTCATCGATGCGGTCAAGGCCGTCTGCTACAAGTAAGGGAGCGTCAAGATGCCCATCAAGATTACGATGCCGGCGCTTTCGCCGACCATGGAAGAGGGCAATCTTTCCAAGTGGCTGGTCAAGGAAGGCGACAGCGTTTCGGCCGGTGATGTGATTGCCGAGATCGAGACCGACAAGGCGACGATGGAAGTCGAAGCCGTCGACGAGGGCACGGTCGCCAAGATCGTGGTGCCGGAAGGCACCGACGGCGTGGCGGTCAACGCCCTGATCGCGATCCTTGCCGAAGACGGCGAGGACGTTGCCGAGGCCGCCAAGGCGGCCGAAGGCGGCGGCGATGCGCCGGCCAAGGCGGAAAAGCCGAAGGACGACAAGCCGAAGCAGCCCGCCAAGGAAGAGGCCAAGGCCGAGAAATCGTCCTCCGACGAAACGGCCGAGAAGGTCGCCAAGGGCGGCGTGCCGTCCTCCGACACGCCGGTTCCCGAGCCCAAGGCGCCGGCAGCGCCCAAGGCCGATGGCGAGCGTATCTTCGCCTCGCCGCTTGCCCGTCGTCTGGCCAAGGAAGCCGGTCTTGATCTGACGGCGCTTTCCGGTTCCGGCCCGCATGGCCGCATCGTCAAGCGCGATATCGAGAAGGCCGAGAGCGAAGGCGTCGGCAAGGCCGTAGCCAAGCCGGAAGCCGGCAGGCAAGAGGCTGCCGCCGCGCCGCTGCCGAAGGCGACCTCGGAAGAGGCTGTTCTCAAGCTGTTCGAGGAAGGCTCCTACGAACTCGTGCCGCATGATGGCATGCGCAAGACGATCGCCAAGCGTCTGGTCGAATCCAAGCAGACCGTGCCGCATTTCTATGTGACGGTCGATTGCGAGCTCGACGCGCTTCTGGCCCTCCGCAGCCAGCTCAACAAGGCAGCGCCCGTCAGGGACGACAAGCCGGCCTACAAGCTCTCCGTCAACGACATGGTCATCAAGGCGATGGCGCTGGCGCTGCGCGATGTGCCGACCGCCAACGTCTCCTGGACGGAAAACAACATGGTCGTTCACAAGCATGTCGATGTCGGCGTCGCCGTCTCGATCCCGGGCGGCCTGATCACCCCGATCGTGCGCCGGGCGGAAGAAAAGTCGCTTTCGGTCATCTCCAACGAGATGAAGGATCTGGGCAGCCGCGCCCGTGAGAAGAAGCTGAAGCCCGCCGAATACCAGGGCGGAACGACGGCGGTTTCGAACATGGGCATGATGGGCGTCAAGGATTTTGCTGCCGTCATCAACCCGCCGCACGCCTCGATCCTGGCGATCGGCGCGGGCGAGAAGCGGCCGGTGGTCAAGAATGACGAACTGGCGATCGCGACCGTGATGTCGGTCACGCTTTCCACCGACCACCGCTGCGTCGATGGCGCTCTTGCGGCCGAAGTTCTGGCTGCGTTCAAGGGCTATATCGAAAACCCGATGTCGATGCTGGTCTGAGGGCGGGCCGATGAAGACGGTTCTTTGCTACGGCGATTCGCTGACGTTCGGCCATGATGCGGCCGGGCAGGACCGTCATGCGCATGAGGACCGCTGGCCGATGGTGCTGCAGAAGGCGCTGGGGGAGGGCGTTCACGTTCTCCCCGAGGCGCTCGGCGGCCGCACCACGGCCTTTGACGATCACACGGCGGCGGCTGACCGCAACGGCGCCAGGGTTCTGCCGACGCTGCTTGCCAGCCACACGCCGCTCGATCTGGTCATCATCATGCTCGGCACCAACGATCTGAAACCGTGGACCGGCGGCGGGGCGTTGGCGGCGCGAAACGGCATGAAGCGGCTGATCGAGATCGTAAGGGCGCATCCCTATCCGTTCGACCATGCCGCGCCGGATATCCTGGTGGTTGCGCCGCCGCATGCGGTGCCCACGGCCAACGATACCGGCATGGGGTTCCTGAAGGGCGTGGTCGAGCAATCGCAGATGCTCTCGACCTTCTACAGCGAACTGGCCGATGAGTTGGGCTGCGGTTTCTATGATGCGGCCTCGGTCTCGCGTGCAAGTCCGGTAGACGGCGTCCATCTCGATGCGGAAAATACCCGCGCTATCGGCCGCGGCCTCGAACCGATCGTCAGGATGATGCTCGGCCTGTGATTTTTTTGATTAATATCAAGGAGTGGACACGAAGCGCGGATAGGGTGGATATCAACCACAACAGAGGAGATATCCATGTCGAACACCCCGCACGAACTGGCCGATGAATTCCCGGAATTCGCCGACCGGATTCACGAATTGAAGGTCGAGGACGCGCATTTTGCCAAGCTCTTCGACGACTATCATGAGGTAAACCGCGCGATTCACCGCGCGGAGGAAAACATCGAACCGACCGATGACGTGCATATGGAAGAAATGCGCAAGCGCCGGATGGTTCTGAAGGACGAAATCTACGGGATGCTGAAACAATAGAGCGGCGGCATCCCGCAAGCGGGCCGGGCGGTTTATTGCCCGGCTCCCCTTAAAGGAGATGTACCCGTGTCTGAGACCTACGATGTCCTCGTCATCGGCGCCGGCCCTGGTGGCTATATCGCCGCCATCCGCGCCGCCCAGCTCGGCCTGAAAACCGCCGTCGTCGAGCGCGAGCACATGGCCGGCATCTGCTCCAACTGGGGCTGCATCCCGACCAAGGCGCTGCTCAGATCCGCCGAAGTGCTCGACAACACCAATCACGCCAAGGAATACGGGCTCGTCATCGAAGGCCAGGTCAAGGCCGATCTCGATGCGATCGTCAAGCGTTCGCGCGGCATTGCCGAGCGGATGAATGCCGGCGTCATCTATCTGATGAAGAAGAACAAGGTCGACATCATCTGGGGAGAGGCGACGCTGTCGAAACCGGGCGAAGTCACCGTCTCCGAGGTCAAGAAGAAAGTGGTCGAGCCGCAGGCCCCGACGCCGAAGGGCGCCAAGGGACCGGGCACCTACACCGCCAAGCACATCATCGTCGCAACCGGTGCACGGCCGCGCGCGCTGCCCGGCATCGAGCCGGACGGCAAGCTGATCTGGACCTATTTCGACGCGCTGAAGCCCGCCAAGCTACCGAAATCGCTGCTGGTGATGGGCTCGGGCGCGATCGGGATCGAGTTCGCCTCGTTCTACCGCTCGCTCGGCGTCGAGGTGACGGTGGTCGAGGTGATGAAGCAGGTCATGCCAGTCGAGGATAACGAGATCGCCAAATTCGCCCAGAAGCGGCTTGAAAAGCGCGGCATCAAGATCATGCTCGAGGCCAAGGTTGCGAAGGTCGAAAAGGGCGGGGACAACATCACCGCCCATGTCGAGACCAAGGACGGCAAGGTCGAGAAGATCACCGCCGACCGGATGATCTCGGCCGTCGGCGTTCAGGGCAATATCGAGAATATCGGGCTGGAAAAGCTCGGCATCAAGACCGATCGCGGCTGCATCGTCATCGACGAATATTGCAAGACCAATGTTGAGGGCATCTATGCGATCGGCGATGTCGCCGGCCCGCCGATGCTCGCCCACAAGGCCGAGCATGAGGCCGTCATCTGCGTCGAGAAGATTGCCGGCGAGAAGAATGTCCATCCGCTCGACAGGCTGAAGGTGCCCGGCTGCACCTACTGCAATCCGCAGGTGGCTTCCGTTGGCCTCACCGAAGCCAAAGCCAAGGAAGCCGGCCATGAGGTCCGGGTCGGCCGCTTCAATTTCGTCGCCAACGGCAAGGCGGTCGCGCTCGGCGAGGATCAGGGCATGGTCAAGACCGTGTTCGACAAGAACACCGGCGAGCTGCTCGGCGCCCATATGGTCGGCGCGGAAGTGACCGAACTGATCGAGGGCTTCGTGGTCGCCATGAACCTGGAGACCACCGAGGAAGAACTGATGCACACGATCTTCCCGCACCCGACGCTTTCGGAAATGATGAAGGAAAGCGTGCTCGACGCATATGGGCGTGTACTTAACGCATGATTCCTCTATGTTATCGGTAGCGGGAACGAGAGGACCTGCTTCGACGTCTAGCAAAAAGGGAGACGCATTACATGGAAGAACAGGGTGTAGGCTGGATTGCCGCCATCATCATCGGCGGCATCGCCGGATGGCTCGCCGAGAAGTTCATGAAGTCCAACATGGGCATTTTCATGAACATCATCCTCGGCATTGTCGGCGCCATTGTTGCAAACGCAATTCTGGGCGTGTTCGGCATCGCCCTTGGCGGATGGCTCGGCTATTTGATCGCCGGTTTTATTGGCGCGGTGATTCTGATTTTCGTCGGACGCATGATCCGGCGCTGAGGCATTTCGCTGTTGGACGCAACGTCCGCGAAACTGCCACGAGAACAAGATAGACCGGAGCCGCGAAACGCGGTTCCGGTCTAACGGAAAACGAGGCCGCCCGGGCCGGAGAGGCCCGGCGGCGCTGAAGGACGAACAGATGGTTACGCTTCTCGATACGACAAGTGACGCACAAAAGCGCGTGCGCCATCCTGAAAAGGCGCACAGGCCCGATACCGAAGTGCTGCGCAAGCCGGACTGGATCCGTGTCAAGGCGCCGGTCTCGCGCGGCTATCAGGAAACCCGCGGCATCGTGAAGGACAACAAGCTCGTCACGGTCTGCGAGGAGGCCGGCTGTCCGAATATCGGCGAGTGCTGGGACAAGAAGCATGCTTCGTTCATGATCATGGGCGAGATTTGCACCCGCGCCTGCGCCTTCTGCAATGTCGCGACCGGCAAGCCCGGCGCGCTCGATCCGAACGAGCCGGAAAATATCGGCAAGGCCGTCGCCCAGATGGGGCTGATGCATGTCGTGATCACCTCGGTCGATCGCGACGATCTGGCCGATGGCGGCGCGGAGCATTTCGAGAAGGTGATCCACGCCATCCGCGCGGCCTCGCCCGCCACCACGATCGAGGTGCTGACGCCCGATTTCCTGCGCAAGCCCGGCGCGCTGGAGCGCGTGGTGGCCGCAAGACCCGACGTGTTCAACCACAATCTCGAGACCGTGCCGTCGAACTATCTGACGGTGCGTCCCGGCGCGCGCTATTTCCATTCGATCCGGCTTTTGCAGCGGGTCAAGGAACTCGATCCGAACATGTTCACCAAGTCCGGCATCATGGTCGGTCTCGGCGAGGAGCGCAATGAAGTGCTCCAGCTCATGGATGACCTCAGGACCGCCGATGTTGACTTCCTGACGATCGGCCAATACCTGCAGCCGACCCGCAAGCATCATCGCGTGGTGAGTTTCGTGACGCCGGACGAGTTCAAGTCCTACGAGACGGTGGCCTATACCAAGGGCTTCCTGATGGTGTCCGCAAGCCCGCTGACGCGTTCCTCGCATCACGCCGGCGAGGACTTTGCCCGGCTGCGCGAGAACCGAGCGAAAAAGCTTGCCATGGTGGCGGCTGAGTAGTCCGAGAATCCGATCCGTCCCGCGACAATAACGGAGCAGATCTTTGCCAACATTCCTGCAACACGCACTCATTGTGGCCGCCGGCGGCGCGCTCGGCTCCGTCGGACGTCATTTCGTCGGCGTTCTGGCAACGCGTATGGGCGGGTTCAATTTCCCCTGGGGCACGCTCGCCGTCAATATCGTGGGTTCGCTGCTCATCGGGCTGCTGGTGGAGGCCGTGGCGCGGGTGCTGAACGAATCCGCCGAGGCGCGGATGTTCATCGTGATCGGCTTTCTCGGCGGCTTCACCACCTTCTCCTCGTTCTCGCTCGATGCCATGAACATGATCGAGCGCGGCGATGTTCTGCCGGCCATAGCCTATGTCGTCGGCAGCGTGGCGATCGGGCTGGGCGCGGTCTGGGCGGGGCTCGCCATCGGGCGGTTGGTATTTTAGCCCGTTTCATTCCACGCGATCATGCGATAGAAGCCTTCTCCTGAGAACAAGGGCGTACCGCATGGCAGGCATCGAACATATCAAGGTGGATCACGACGAGGCGGGCATGCGCCTCGATCGCTGGTTCAAGCAGCATTATCCGGGCCTCGGCTTCGGCGCGCTGCAAAAGCTGCTGCGGTCCGGGCAGATACGCGTCGATGGCGGGCGGGTGAAAGCCGATACTCGCATCGAACCGGGCCAGATGATCCGCATTCCGCCGATGAATGTCGACCCGAAGAAATCCGGCCCGATACCGGGCAGGGACCTGAAGCATTCACCGGATGGCGAGCTTCTCTCACGCATGCTGCTGCATGAGGATGAACGGGTGTTCGTGCTCAACAAGCCCGCCGGCCTCGCGGTACAGGGCGGCTCCGGCGTGGTGCGCCATGTCGACAAGATGCTGGAGGCCTGGACCAACAAGAAGGGCGAAAAGCCGCGCCTCGTGCACCGCCTCGATCGAGACACCTCCGGCGTGCTGGTGATTGCCCGCTCGCGCCGCGCTGCGCAATCGCTGACGGAGGCCTTTCGCCACCGCACGACCAAGAAGACCTACTGGTCGCTGGTCAAGGGCGTGCCGCGCCAGCGCGAGGACAAGATATCGACCTGGCTGGTGAAGGAACAGACGCCCGATGGCGACCGCATGCGGATCGCGAAGCATGGCGAGGCGGATGCCGATCATGCGGTTTCCTTCTATCGCGTGGTCGATACGGCGGCCCATACGCTCGCCTGGCTGGAAATGGAGCCCTATACCGGGCGCACCCATCAGTTGCGCGTCCACGCCCATCATATCGGCCACCCGATCATCGGCGATCCGAAATATTTCGATGACGATCCCAACTGGGAGTTTCCGGGCGGCATCCAGAAGCGGCTTCACCTTCATGCACGCCATATCGATGTGCCCCATCCCGACGGCGGACGGCTGAAGGTCACCGCCCCGCTGCCGCCGCACATGGTGCAGAGCTGGAACCTGCTCGGCTTCGACGCCGACCGCGAGGATCTCGACAAGGAATGACATGAGACTTGTATTGTTCGATTGCGATGGCACGCTGGTAGATACGATCGCCATCATTCAGGAATCGATGGCGCGCACCTTCACCCGTTTCGGCTACCCGGTTCCAGCCATCGAGAAGACACGCGCCACCGTCGGGCTGACGCTCGACGTGTCGATTTCGCTGTTGCTTGGCCGCGAGGGGCCGGATGAGGAATGCCGCGAGATGATGGCCTATTACCGCTCGCTGTTTTCCGAGGTGCGTTCCGATCCGGCCATGCAGGAGCGACTGTTCGAAGGCATCGCGCCGATGCTGGAGCAGCTTTTCCTGCAGGATGATATCCTGATCGGGGCGGTGACCGGAAAATCGCGGCGCGGACTGGACCACATGCTCGATCTGCACGGCTATGCCAGCAAGTTCGTGGTCTCGCGCACCGCCGACGACTGCCCGTCCAAGCCGCATCCGGCGATGGTGCTGGAATGCTGCGTCGAGACCGGCATCGAGCCGGCCGAAACCATGGTGATCGGCGATTCCGTCTATGACATGCAGATGTCGCGTTCCGCCGGCGCCGATGCGATCGGCGTATCCTGGGGTTATGGCGCAACCACCGATCTGACCACCTCGGGCGCCTCAGCGATAGCCGAAAGCCCGGACGATATCCTGAAACTCGTGCTGAAGACCATCCAATGACCGATCCGATCCGCCGCTCGCAGGAACTGATGCGGGCCGAACTGCCGAAGAAGTTCTATCAGACCGCCACGGTCGAGCAGGAAGGCGAGGGGTTCGCAGTCAAGCTCGATGGCCGCGGCGTCAAGACGCCCGGACGCAATCCGCTGATCCTCCCGACGCCGGCAACAGCCGAGATGGTGCGTGCCGAATGGCAGGCGCAGGAAAAGGTCATCGATCCGGCGAAAATGCCGGTCACGCGGCTTGCCAATACGGTGATCGATGGTGTGGCGCAGAATGCCGATGCGGTATTCGAGGAGATCATCGCCTATGCCGGCAACGACATGCTGTTCTATCGCGCCGAAAGCCCGGAAGAGCTGGTAGCCCGTCAGGCCGAGCGCTGGGATCCGGTTCTCGACTGGGTGGCGGAGGAATTCGGGGCGCGTTTCGTGCTCGTGGAAGGCATTATGTTTTCCGAGCAACCAACTGAAAGCATTGCGGCTTTCAGGATCGAGATCGACCGTCACCGCGCGCCTTTCGCGCTTGGAAGCCTCCACGTCATGACGACGCTCACCGGCTCGGCCCTTGTGACGCTCGCGCTGGCGCGCCGCCGCCTGACGCTGGACGAGGCCTGGGCGCTCGCCAATCTGGAAGAAGACTGGACCATCGAGCACTGGGGCGAAGACGCCGAAGCCGCCGCCCGCCGCGCCAAGCGGTTCGAGGACATGAAGGCCGCGCATGATTTGTTTGTGTCGCTGGGGTAGGCGACGCGGGCAGAGCTTCGGTGCTTCGAAGTGCCACCGTTTTCCCTGTAATCCGCCCCCTTGAGGGCGAGGCTATCGCATTTGGTCTACCCGCATAGCTCCCCAATCTTCTCGCCCCGGAGGGGAGAGATGTCGCGACAGCGACAGTGAGGGGGGGAGCCTATCACCGCGAGCGCCGTCACGATTTGAAACGCTGATCCACCCTCACTGCCCCTTTCGGGGCATCTCTCCCGCCAGCGGGAGAGAGTATTGGGAGCAGGCTGCTACGCCATATGCCATAGCCCTGGCCTCAAGGGGGGAGATTATGGGCGGCAAGGCCCCCAGTACCTACCAATGGTTACATGTTCGGCGGTCACTCACACCCGTTCTGCGTGCCAGCGCAGGTGATCGTCCATGAAGGTCGAGATGAAGTAGTAGGAGTGGTCGTAGCGCTCGTGCATGCGCAGCGTCAGGTCGATATCTGTGCCCTTGACCGCCTCCTCGAACAGCCAGGGCTTCAGCCCGTCCTCCAGGAAATTGTCGGCCTTGCCCTGGTCGATCAGGAAGGCGGGAAAGCGCGCGCCGTCTTCCACCAGCGCGCAGGCATCATGCTTGCGCCAGACGGACTGGTCGGCCCCGAGATATTTCGTGAACGCGCCCTGCGCCCATGCTGACGTCGAGGGTGAGACGATCGGCGCGAAAGCCGAGCAGCTCTTGTAGCGCCCGGGGTTTTTCAGCGCCAGAGTCATCGCGCCGTGGCCGCCCATGGAATGGCCGAAAATCCCCTGGCGATCCATGTCGACGCGGAAGCTCTTGGCGATCAGCGCCGGCAACTCCTCCGTGATGTAGCTTTCCATCCTGTAGTTCCGCGACCACGGCTCCTCGGTGGCATCGACATAGAAGCCTGCCCCCTTGCCGATCTGCCAGTCGGTGAGCGCATCGGGAACGTCTGCGCCGCGCGGGCTGGTATCCGGGCACACGATGATCAGGCCGAGCTTGGCGGCCATGCGCCGGTACTCGCCCTTTTCCATGACGTTGGCATGGGTGCAGGTGAGGCCGGAGAGATACCAGAGCACGGGGCAGGGCCGCTCCGTGGCCTGCGGCGGCAGGAAGACCGCGAAGGTCATCTCCGTGCCGCAAACCTGCGATTCGTGCGAGAAGACGCCCTGCATCCCGCCAAAGGCGGTGTTTTCGGAAATGATGTTCATCGTGATTCCTTCGTCATTCACCGGATGGCTTCGCCTTGCGGCAAAGCTGTTCCATGGTCTGTAAAAATGCCGATCGGTCGCGGGCCGAAAACGGCGCGTTGTAGCCCTTGCTCTCGCCAGTCTCGCGCAGATGCTGGCCGAGATCGCGCATGGCGCGGGCCATGCCGATATTCTTGTCGTCGAAGACCCGGCCGGTCGGGCCGGTGACCAGCGCGCCAGCTTGGACGCAGCGCTCGGCAAGCGGCACATCGGCGGTCACGACGATATCGCCCGCGCCGGCGCGTTCGGCAATCCAGTCATCGGCGGCATCGAACGCGCCGGAGACGATGACATTGGAGATCATCGGATCGCGCGACGGGCGCAGGCCGGTATTGGCCACGAAGGTGACGCGCATCCCGTGGCGCTCCGCTACCTTGATCACCTCCGGCTTCACCGGACAGGCATCGGCATCGACATAGATCATGAGGCGATCCTAGCGGCGGGGCGGATCATGTCCACATGCGGGATGCCATCTTCGAGATATTCCGCCGAGGTCACGCTGAAGCCGAGGCTACCATAGAAGCGCTGCAGGTGCGCCTGCGCGGAAATCGCGATAACGGCGCCCGGCGCGAGCTTGCCGCAGGCGGCAATCGCCTCCCGCATCACGCGCTCGCCAAGCCGCTGGCCGCGATAATCGGGCGCGACGACGACGCGACCGATTCGCACTTGGCCTGCAGTCGCGTCGGCTGCGAAGATACGGGCGTAGGCGGCCAGCCGGCCCTCGTCCAGAAGGCGCAGATGCAGCGCCTCGGGGTCCTTGCCGTCGATCTCGGGGTAGGGACAGTTCTGCTCGACCACGAACACATCGATTCGCAGCCTGAACAGGTCATGCAACTCGCCCGGCGTGAGCGCGTCCAGCCGGGCGATATCGACGGTAAATGCCATCAGTAGAGGACGACCGAGCGGATGCTCTCGCCGCTATGCATGAGCTCGAAGCCCTTGTTGATGTCCTCAAGCTTCAGCAGATGGGTGATCATCGGATCGATCTCGAGCTTGCCGTCCATGTACCAGTCGACGATCTTCGGCACGTCGGTGCGCCCGCGCGCGCCGCCAAAGGCGGTGCCCATCCAGGAGCGGCCGGTGACGAGCTGGAACGGACGGGTGGAGATTTCCTGGCCCGCGCCGGCAACGCCGATGACGACCGACTTGCCCCAGCCGCGATGGGAGCTTTCCAGCGCCTGACGCATGACGGTGGTGTTGCCGGTGCAGTCGAACGTGTAGTCCGCGCCGCCGATCGTGTCCGCGCCGCGCTTGGTGAGGTTGACCAGGTACGGCACGATCTCCTCGCCGATCTCCTTCGGATTGACGAAATGGGTCATGCCGAAGCGCTCGCCCCATTCTTTCTTGTCATTGTTGAGGTCGACGCCGATGATCATGTCCGCGCCGGCAAGCCTGAGACCCTGGATGACGTTGAGGCCGATGCCGCCGAGGCCGAAGACGATCGCGGTCGAACCGATTTCCACCTTTGCCGTGTTGATCACCGCGCCGACCCCGGTCGTGACGCCGCAGCCGATATAACAGACCTTGTCGAACGGCGCGTCGGGGTTGATCTTGGCGACCGCGATTTCGGGCAGCACGGTGAAATTGGCGAAGGTCGAGCAGCCCATATAGTGGTAGAGCGGCTTGCCATCGAGCGAAAACCGGGACGTGCCGTCCGGCATCAGGCCCTGGCCCTGGGTCGAGCGGATGGCGGTGCACAGATTCGTCTTGCGCGACAGGCAGGAGGGGCATTCGCGGCATTCGGGCGTGTAGAGCGGGATCACGTGATCGCCCTTCTTCACCGATGTCACGCCCGGGCCGACATCGACCACCACGCCCGCGCCTTCATGGCCGAGGATCGCCGGAAAAATGCCCTCCGGATCGGCGCCCGACAGCGTGAAATCGTCGGTATGGCAAATGCCCGTGGCCTTGACCTCGATCAGGACTTCGCCCGCTTTCGGCCCTTCGAGTTGAACATTCATGATTTCCAGCGGCTTTCCCGCTTCAACAGCCACTGCGGCGCGTACATCCATTGGCGTTACTCCCGGATTCTCTTGTTTTCGTGCACCGAGTTTCGCATGCGCGCTCCATCGTCGGCAAGTATGCAAGCGACCAAATTCAGCTGATTTGCGGAAAGCGGTGGGTGTGGGTGGCGGTTTTGCCCGCGATTGGCTATGAAGGGGCAAGATCGGGCAAACCGGCGCGGTTTTCGGGAAGGAAGCGCAATGGACGAGAAATTCTACGCCGACGACACGCTCGGCGGCAGGCTGCTTGCCGCCCGCGAGAGCGCCGGCCTCAGCCTCAATACAGCGGCCGAGCGGCTTGGCGTCGCGCCCCTTACGCTCAGGAACTGGGAATGCGACCGTGCCGAACCCACCGTCGAGCGTCTGGTGAAGATCGCCGCGATCTTCGGCGTGCGACCGTTCTGGCTGATTTCCGGCGACTGGGAAGAAGACTGCGGCGAGGCCGGGCTTAAACACACCGACATGGTGATGGGAATAAACCGGGTGGGTAAAGCCGTCCGCCGCGACGGCGACGCCAAAGGCAGCGCATCGCGCGCGCGTCTTTCAGGCCTTGCGACAGGCAACAGGACGCTGCAGTAGCAGGGTCAGCCCTCGTTTTCGGTTTCCCCGAACACATCCTCGAAGGCCTTGCGCAGGGCGATATCGACATCGCCCATGGTCACCGGCAGGCCGAGATCCACGAGACTGGTGACGCCATAGCCTGAAATGCCGCAGGGCACGATGCCGCCGAAATGATCGAGCTCCGGCTCGACATTGATCGACAGGCCGTGAAAGCTCACCCAGCGCCGAAGCCTGATGCCGATCGCCGCGATCTTGTCCTCGGCCATGGAACCGTCCGGCAGCGGCGGGCGTTCGGGCCGCCGGACCCATACGCCGACCCGGTCCTCGCGTCGCTCCCCGCGCACATTCATCTGGTCAAGCGTCTTGATGATGGTTTCCTCGATCGCGGCGACGAAGGCGCGCACATCGCGGCGGCGGCGCTTCAGATCGAGCATCAGATAGGCGACCCGCTGGCCGGGGCCGTGATAGGTATATTCCCCGCCGCGGCCGGTGTCATAGACAGGGAATCGGTCGGCGATCAGCAGGTCGCCGGCATTGGCGCTGGTGCCGGCGGTATAGAGGGACGGATGCTCGACCAGCCAGACGAGTTCGTCCGCCTCGCCGGACGCGATCAGGTCGACCTCACGCTCCATTTCAGCCAGCGCTGCGGGGTATTCCGTCAGTCCCTCGCTCACCCGCCAGCGCACCGGCGGGCTGCCGGGCTCGGGCTGCATCAGGGTCTCGATGTCGCTTCTTTGCATGTGTGGATCCTTCGGCCTTCTCCTTGCAGATTTGGGGCGGGACGGCAAGCGCCGCAAGGCCTGCCGCTGCGGGCGCAGAGCGCGGTTTCACACTTCGCGTGCAGAAATGAAAAAAAACGATCAATGGCGCTTGTGTGGCGAGTTTGCTTTTGCTACATGCTGCGGCGCCGGCACAAACCGGCATCTACCACGATGCGGTCGTGGCGGAATTGGTAGACGCGCAGCGTTGAGGTCGCTGTGGGGCAACCCGTGGAAGTTCGAGTCTTCTCGACC